>JAEZBA010000632.1 GCA_023430245.1 Pseudomonadota bacterium | reverse complement strand
TATGCCGCCTGCCACTGGTGCCACGTCATGGCCCACGAAAGCTTTGAAGACCCGGCGACCGCCGCGGTCATGAACGAGCTCTTCGTCAACGTCAAAGTGGATCGCGAAGAACGCCCGGACATCGACCAGATTTATATGTCGGCGCTGCATCATCTGGGCGAGCAGGGCGGCTGGCCGCTGACGATGTTTCTCACGCCCGCCGGCGAGCCATTCTGGGGCGGCACCTATTTCCCGCCGACCTCACGCTATGGCCGGCCAGCCTTCGTCGACGTGCTGCGGGAAGTGGCGCGGTTGTTTCGCGAGGAACCGGCCAAGATCGAGCAGAACCGCCAAGCCTTGATGGCGCGGCTGTCAGAGGTCGCGCGCCATCCGCATCGCGTCACCATCGGACGGCAGGAGCTCGATCAGGTCGGGCAGCAGCTCGGCACCGCCATGGACCCGGTGAATGGCGGCCTGCGCGGTGCGCCCAAATTCCCGCAATGCGCGATGTTCGAAAACCTTTGGCGGGCCGGCTTGAGGACCGGGGAGGCACGCTATTTCCACATCGTCGACCTGACGCTGACCAAAATCAGCGAGGGCGGCATCTACGACCATCTCAGCGGCGGCTATGCCCGCTATTCGGTCGACGACAAGTGGCTGGTGCCGCATTTCGAGAAGATGCTCTACGACAACGCCCAGCTTCTCGACCTGCTGGCGCTGGCCTGGGGCCGCACCGGGAAGATGCTGTACCGGGAACGCGCGGAGGAGACCGTGGGTTGGCTCCAACGCGAGATGACCAGCGGGGAGGGCGCGTTTTACTCGTCGCTGGACGCTGACTCCGAGGGCGAGGAGGGAAAGTTCTACGTCTGGTCGCTGGCGGAGATCGAGGGCGTTCTGGGGGCGGAAAATGCTGCGCTTTTCGCGCAGCATTACGACGTGACCCCGGAGGGTAACTTCGAGGGCAAAAATATCCTCAATCAACTCAATGGCTTACCGCGCAGCGTGGAAATCGATGCTGCACTCCCCATGCTGCGGTCCATGCTGCACCAAGCGCGGGAAAACCGGGTGCGGCCGGGCCTTGATGACAAAATTCTGGCGGACTGGAACGGCCTGACCATCGCGGCGCTAGTCCATACCGGGACTGCGTTCTGGCGGCCGGACTGGATCGCGACGGCCGCGCGCGCCTTCGAATTTGTGCATCGCAACATGACCCGCGGCGACCGAATGGGTCATTCCTGGCGGGAGGGACGCCTCGTGTATCCCGGGCTTGCCTCCGACTATGCCTTCATGATCCGGGCCGCCCTGTCACTGCACGAGGCGACCGGCGAACGGCGCTATCTCGATCAGGCGCTGACCTGGCAGGCCGCGCTCGACCGGCACTATGCCAATCCGGAGACTGGCACCTATTACCTGACCGCCGACGATGCCGAGGGCCTTGTGATCCGTCCGGCCGCGACCACCGACGACGCGACGCCCAATCCGAACGGAATCGCCGCGCAGAACCTGATCCGGCTGGCCGCCTTTACCGGCGATCATGCCTTCCGCGAGCAGGCCGACCGGCTGATCGCGAGGGTGCTGTCGCTCGGCGGCGACAATCTGTTCATGCATGTCTCGCTGCTGAATGCCATCGACATGCGGCTCAACCTCGCCGAGATCGTGGTGACCGGGGAGGGCGCAGCCGCCGACGCACTGGTCGGCGCCGCCCTCGCCCTGCCTTATGTGAACCGTGCCGTAGTGCGCGCGCCATCTGTCGAGGTGTTGCGAGACACGCATCCGGCCCGGGAGAAAGTGAAAGCGGCGGGCGGGCCGGCCGCCTTCATCTGCGTGGGCGAGACCTGCTCGCTTCCCGTCACCGATCCCGACCAGATCGTCGCGCATGCCGAAGCCGCCCGCTTCGCGCCGTCCGCTTGACCCGCAACGCGAATCATCCCGCTAGTCGCGTCATGCACCTGTCACAGCGGCTTGCGGTCACGCACGCCCTGTCCCGGACGCGATGGACCGGCCATGGCAATGACTCTGGCGACGCGAGCGGTTGTGGTTTCTCTCGGCGCTCTGGCCGGCATCACCACAGGCTATGCGGCGGATGTTCCGGTCGCAGCAAAGGCCGCGGACTATATGCGGGCCTGCAGCCTGTATGGCGTCGGCTATTACTACATTCCCGGCACCGACACCTGCATCAAGATCGGCGGCTATGTCCGCTATGAAACCTATTACAATGCCGGCGGCGGCACCTATCCCACCACGACCCCGCAAGGCGTTTTCAATCGCAACACCGCGACCTATGCCGCGCAGGCGCGTTTCCGTCTCTCGAGCGATGTGCGCACGCAGACTGAATACGGCACGCTGCGATCGTACGTCGCTTTCGGAGTCAACTGGCTGAACAATCCGGGCGGCGCCTACGAAACCGCCACCGGATCCAGCAACGTTACGGTCGCGCTCGAGCGCGCCTTCATCCAGTTCGCCGGATTCACGTTCGGCCGAAGCGACACGATGTTCGCGCTCTATAGCAGCCCGGCCTACACGTTTCTGACCTTCGCCTTCGACGGCTCGACCGGCAATACCGGCATGAACGTGATGGCCTACACCCATGAATTCGGCAACGGACTGAGCGCCACGCTGTCGCTCGAAGACCAGATTGCGCATAGCGCGCCGGTGATCAATCTCGGCAACGCCAGCACCGCCACCTCTACCGCAGGCGTGATGGGGGCCGGACTGTTCGCACAACCGGCAACGCCGTTCAGTGCCGTAAAAGGTCAGTGGCTGCCGGATATCGTCGGCAATATCAGATGGCACCAACCCTGGGGCGGCCTGCTGATCAAGGGCGCATTGCATCGCGTCGGCGCACAATACAACTATGCAGGCACCGCAGCCGGCGGCAATTGCACCACGCCAAGCACCACCGCCTGCGGCCACCCGGCCGACGTCTGGGGCTGGGCTACCGGCGCCGGCTTCCGCCTGAACATGCCATGGGATCCGAAGGACACCTTGTCCGGCGTCTTCTCATACGCGCAGGGCGCCTCGCGGTATGTGGCCTTCAGCCAGAACAACAACGCGCTGCATGGTTCGGGGGGCCTGGCGCTTGGGCCGTTCACCGATGCAGTGTTCGGCGGCGTCGGGCAGAATGCGCAGAACGACATCCTCCTCACCCGCGCGGTCGGAGGCTCGATCGCGTTCGAGCATTACTGGATGCCGAGCCTGCGAACCTCCGTCGCGTTCGGTTATCTCCGCATCAGCTACAGCGATGCCGCCAAGGCCCAGATCGCCAGTCTCGGGCGGCGCTGCGCCATTGGCGGGAGTGCCGCAACGACGTTCAATGTGGACAATTGCGATCCGGACTGGTCGGCCTGGCGCGTGGCCTCGCGCACGATGTGGAGTCCGGTCGCCAATCTCGATCTCGGTCTTGAGGTCGGCTATTCGCAGATCAACACCGCCTTCGCCGGGGCGGGCACCATTCCCGTGGGCGCCAGCAACCCGAACGGGACCAGCCTGTCGGCGGGCACTTACAGCATTCGGGACCAGGGCGTCTGGACCGCGACCATGCGCGCACAACGCAACTTCTGGCCGTAGCATCAGGTCCGCGGCTACGACGCCAGCCTCATTTCGCGGGCGGGTTTGAGCCAGCGGATCCATGGCTCAGGCGGCACCAGGCCCTCGCTCTCCCAAACCGGCACAATGCCTCCCGCGCCGTCGAAACGACCGACAAAGCACGGTTTGTGCAGATGCTGGGACCCGGCGTCCATCCGCACCGTGAAGCCGCTCGGCGCATCGTGGGTCATGTCCGCCATCGCCGCGCGCACTGCGGCCGGATCGGTGGTCCCGGCTCGCTCGACCGCGGCCACCCACATGCAAAAGCCGATCAGCGTTGCTTCCATCGCGTCGTGGGGCAACGCGGCGTTGGCTCCCTTGAAGTTGCGCCAGCGATTCACGAAGGCCCGGTTCGCCGGATGATCGATCGCGCCGAAATAACTCCAGCACGCGAAATGGCCAGCCATCGGCACGCTCGCGAGCGACGCAAGCTCGCGCTCTCCGATCGGCAGCGTCATCACCGGCAGCAAAACAGGCGACAAGTCCTGCCGCGTATATTCGCGCAGGAAATGCACGTTGGCGTCACCCGAAATCGTCGACACGATCGCCGTATTGCCGCGGGCGCCGAACGCCGCCATGCGTTCGACCGGCTCGCGCCATGACCGCTCGCCGAACGGCGCGTAGAACTCCATGACCTGGCTATCCGGCACGCCGCGCGATGCCAGATAGGCCTTAACGATCGCATTCGTCGTGCGTGGATAGATATCGTCGGTCCCCGCCAGAATGAAGCGGCGGCTACCCCGATCGAGCAGGTAATCGACCGCCGGTAAGGCCTGCTGCCGCGGTGTCGCCCCGGTATAGAAGACATGCGGCGATTGCTCCTCGCCTTCATACTGGCTCGGATAGAACAGCAATGCGCCGTGCCGCTGCAGGACCGGCAGCACCTGGTGGCGCGAGGCCGACCGCCAGCAACCGAACAGAACCGCGATGTCCTGTTCGGTCAGCATCGCCTCCGCATGTTTTGCGTAAAGTGCCTGGTCGGAGGCCGGATCGGCGATCACCGCTTCGACCGGCCGGTTGAGAAGGCCGCCGGCATCGTTCAGCTGCTCGATCAACATCACCAGCAATTGCTGCAGCGGCCGTTCCGCCGCCGTCAGCGTGCCGGACAGCGAATGGAGGATGCCGACTCGGATTGCACCGTGATCCAGCTCTCTGAAATAGCCGCCGATCGAGCCAACCAGCGCCTGCGAGCGCGAGGCGAGATCATCGGCCGTGCCCAACACGGATTCGCCGGCCTGCGCCACCTCGACGATTGCCGACTGGATATCGGGCAATGCGCGCGACACCGTCATTGCCACCCGGTTGGCCTCATCGCCAATATGGTCCAGTCCCTCGAGCTGCCGCTCCAGGATCTCATCCAGATCGTGGTTGACCGCGCTGGTCGCCTCGACGCTGGTCGCCACCGCCCCGATCGCCGACACCGTTTGACTGACCGCGTCCTGGATGGCGGCGATCTGCGCGCGAATGTCCTTGGTGGCACCCGCGGTCTGATGGGCCAATTCCTTCACCTCGCTTGCGACCACGGCGAAACCGCGCCCGGCGTCACCGGCGCGGGCCGCCTCGATCGTGGCGTTGAGCGCGAGCAGCGAGGTCTGACCGGCAATCGACTGTATGAGTCTGATCACGGCATCGATCTGCTGCGCCGCGCCGAACAGGACGTGGATGGTCTGGTCGGCATGGCGAAGCTCCGCCGCGGTGCGGCCGGTCGCGGTTCGCGCCGCCTCGACATGGCGGCGGGAACGCAGCACGATCTCGCGCATCTCGCGCGCGGCCTCGGCGACCTTGCCCGCATCGATCGCAGCGGCTTCCGCCGATTGCGACGCATTGGCAACGCGGTCCGACATATCGCGGTTACGAACCGCAAGATCGGCCGCTGTCACCCGAATCCGCTCTCCCGCACTGGTAAAAGCCTGCGTCACATCGTCGATCGCGGCCTGAAAACGCCGCGTGATGAATTGCCGTCCGGCCTGACGCAAACGCGATTCAGTGATCCGGCGGTCGCGGTCGATGGCGACGTTGTCAGCCTGGCTCAGTGCCAGACGCATGGCCTCCGCCGCTTCGCCGAAGCGTTGCACGCTGCCGTCGCCCACCGCATCCGGAAGAGTCGCAAAGCGATCGCCATGCGCAATGCGCACAAGTCCGGCCAGCAGGCGCGAAATCCGGTTCTCCGCAAACCACCCGACAATCACCGCACCGAACGCAGCGGCGCCGATCGCCGTGGTCGATCCAAAAGCGAGATGCAGCCCAACCGCCATCAGCGCCACGAGAAAAACCGGCACTGCAAGCCAGAGCGCCGGTTTGTGAACGTTCTGTGTCATCTGAAATTCCGAATCGATGACCGACGTCATGCGACTGGAATGGACTTCACACGGACGGCGTTGCCAAAGCGTTAGTGACCGGGCCGTTGCCACGCACGAATTTGAGTCAGCGGCCGCTTATATTTTATGCGGCGCATTGCACCGCATGTGACAGTGAAATCGCCGGACCCATTGCGCGCAAAACACTTATTGCGCAAGCACGAACGGCTCATAAAGCGAGATCGAAATCTCGGGCCGTTGCGTGCCGCCGGTCTTGCTGATCACTTCCTGTCCCGCACGAAACAGCACATCCTTGATGTCGATGCCGGGTGTGACGAGATGCCTGGCAAGCGCACCGGTGAACGGGCTGTTGCTGCCCGGTGCACCATCCGCCGCGGTGGTCATGTGCTGGGTCGAATAGACCACGATCAGGCCATCCGGATTCTGCAGCCGCGCCAACCCCCGGCTGTTGCCGCCGCCGCGCGTGGCCGCGCCGCGCGCGACCGCGTCCTGCCGGCGCAACTCCACCTCGCGCTCGTTGTCGCGGCAGGCATCGAGAATGACAAGCCGCACGCCCCGGGCACGCCGCAACTCGCCGACCAGCGATTCGACCTGAATCAGCTCCGCCGGAATATCCGACAGCTTCTCGTATCTGGAATCCACCGGCACGACATAAGGAACATCGCCGAAGGTCGAGCCATGACCGGCAAAATAGACGATCGCGGCGTCGGCATCGCGCACGATGGCGCCGAATTCGCCGATGTGACGGCCCATGGCACGCTTGTCGAGATTCTCGCCGTAGACAACCTCGAAGCCCAGCTTCGTCAGGATGTCGCGCATCGTCCGCGCATCGGTGATGGGATTGTCCAGCTTGGGCACATGCCGGTAGTCGCTGTTGCCCATCACCAGCGCAACCCGCTTTCCCGCCGACGCCGGCGAGGAAATCAGCCCAAGCGCGGATTGGGACTTCGCCGCCGGAGGCGCAGACGAAGCTCCGGCAGGTGCCGTGAGCGCCGCGGACTGGCCTCGCTCGCGGCTCGTCGAGCCGAGTGCGATCTCGCGGCCTTCCAGAGCTTCGTTCAGCTTGGGGTCGAACCGTAGCGCGGCTTCGTAATCGGCCAATGCCCGCTGGTTGTCGCCCTGCGCATGATAGAAATCGCCGCGCTTGGAATAGGTGTAGGGATCCTTGGGCGCGAGCCGGATGCCTTCGTTCAGATCGGCGAGCGCACGACGGACATCGCCCTTGCCGAGATAAGCAATGCCGCGATGGCTAAATGCCTGGCCGAGCTTGGGGTCGAGCCTGATCGCTTGGTTCAGATCGACGATGGCGCGATCGAATTGTCGTTTCGCATTGAGAACTTCGCCGCGATTGCTATAGGCGACGGCGAGCTTGTCATCGAGGCGCAGCGCTTCGTTGAATTCGGCCAGCGCGCTGTCATATTCCTTCTTCGCGTAGAAGGTGACGCCGCGATAGTTTATGGCGAACACGCTCTTCGGGTCGAGCTTGAGAGCCGCATCGAAATCCGCCAGCGCGGCGTCGAAATCCTTTCGTTCAAAGGCAACGCCGCCGCGATGCGCGATTGTTTCCGGATCCTTCGGATCGAGGCGGATCGCTTCCTGGAAATCCGCCAGTGCGCGGTCCAGATCCTTCAACTCCTGATGAGCTTCGCCGCGCAAGCGGTAACTGACCGCATCTTTGGGATTGCGACGGATCACCTCGTTGAAATCGGCAATGGCGCGCGCGTGATCTTCTTTCCTAAGATAGACCTCACCGCGGCTGCGGATCAAATCGGCATCGTCCGGAGCAAGCCGCATCGCCGACGAATAGCTCTCTATCGCCCTGTCGTAGTCTTTCAAATTCCAATATGAATGGCCGCGATTTTGGTAGGCGGACGTAAACTCCGGATCGGAACGAATGGTGGCGTCATATTCAACGATCGCCTTTTTGAAGTCTCCCATCTCCGCGTAGATATAGCCGCGCCGGAAGTAGCCTTCAGCCAGCTTCGGGTCGAGACGCACGGCCTCGTTGGCATCCTTCATCGCCCGGTCGTAATCCTTGACCTCAACATAGGACGCAGCACGCGCCGCGTATCGTCTCGCGTCTTTCGGCTCGAGACGAATCGCCTCGCTGTAATCGGCGATGGCGCGGTCGTAATCCTTGCTGAAGTGATAGGCATCACCGCGGCTGTGAAAGAACGCGGCATGTTTGTCGTCGAGCCGAATCGCCGCGGAGTAGTCGGAAATGGCGCTGTCGTATTCCGCGCGGTCAAAAAACACATCGGCGCGCGAGATATAGGCGTCTACATATTTCTTATCGAGGCGAATGGCGGTCGAAAAATCCTCGATCGCGCGATCGAAGTCCTTGATTGCCACATAGGCCCTGCCGCGGCTGCGATGGGTCGTGGCGAATTTCGGATCGAGCCGGATCGCCTGACTGTAATCGGCGATGGCGCGATCGTAAGCTTCCAGGTGGGTGTAATATTCGAAGGCCCGATAACGATAAAGGTTCGCCAGATCCCCGCCCTTCACCCGTCCGGACGAGATCGCGCGGGTACAGGCGGCCACCCGGCTTTCGGCGGTGCCGGTCTCGCCGGCGCAAAGATCCTGATCTTTCTTCTGCGCCACGGCAGCTGACGACACCAAGACCAGCAACGCAAATCCGAGAACCCAACCGCGACCCATCGGAGCCTCCCCTCGCCCCACCTTTTTACCACGGGCGGCGGACACTCCGCGACTCAACGCGGGTCAAGACTCGGTGAGGTGCGGCGTTATGGCTTCCGCCGGTCTCCCGGCTTTGCCGCTGCCAGCGCGATCTTCGCCAGATCGCGACCCTTGATGGCGTCCGACAAGGCGGCATCGATCTGCAGCGCCTTCTCGAAATCCGCCAGTGCACGTTCGAAATCCCTGGCTTCGTAATGCGCAGCGCCGCGGTTCATGTAGGCCACCGCGTAATCCGGGTCGAGCCGCACCGCTTCGTCATAATCGCCAACGGCGCGCGCGATGTCCCCGGTGTTACGGAAAGTATTGCCGCGATTGTTGTGCGCGATAGCGTTTGCGGGATCGAGCTTGATCGCCTCGCTATAGTCGGCGATGGCGCGGTCATAGTCCTTGCGGTTGCGCAGGATATTGCCGCGATTGATCAAAGCGACGACGTGTTTCGGATCGAGCCGGATCACCGCGTCGAAATCCGCCATGGCAAGATCGCCATCGCCCTGAGCAAGGTAGCAATTGGCGCGATTGCTGTAAGCCGCCACAAAGGACGGATCGAGCCGGATCGCCTCGCTGTAATCGGCGATTGCCTGGGTGCAATCCTGCTTGATGTGATAGGCGATGCCGCGATCGTTGTGGATCCCGGCATTGTTCGGATCGAGGCGCAACGCTTCGCTGTAATCAGCAATTGCGCGGTCGTAATCCTTGCCGTCCCGATAGGCATTGGCCCGGCCGATCCATGCCGCCGTCTGCCTCGGATCGAGCCGCAGCACCGCGCCGAAATCGGCAATCGCATTGTCGCGTTCGCCCAGCGCCAGATAGGCATTGGCGCGGTTGCTATAGGCCGTCAGGTATTTCGGATTCAGCCGGATCGCCTCGCCGTAATCCGCGATCGCCTGCGGATGATCGCCCCTGAGCCGGTGGACGCTGCCGCGGTTGTTGTACGCCAGCGCATAATCCGGGTTGCGCCGGATCGCCTCGCTGGAATCGGCGCGGGCGCCCTCGTAATCCTTGCGGTCGCGACGGATGTTGCCGCGGTTGATCAGGGCCGCGGTCTGCTTCGGATCGAGCCGGATCACCGCGTCGAGATCCGGCATTGCCCGGTCGGCATCGCGCTTCATCAGGTAAAGATTGGCGCGATTGTTGTAGGCCGCCGCATGATCCGGATCGAGCTGCACGGTTTCGCTGTAATCGGCGATGGCGCGGTCGTAGTCCTTTGCCCGGTAATGCAGGTTGCCGCGGTTATAGAACGCCCGCGCATCCTTGGGATTGATCCGGATCGCCTCGCCGTAATCGGCGATGGCGGGGCCGGTCTCACCCTTGGCGCCATAAGCGATGGCGCGATTGAGATAGGCCACGGCCGAATCCGGCTCGCGCTTGATCGCTTCGCTGTAATCGGCAATCGCCCGGTCATACTGCTTCATCGCAACATAGGCGTTGGCCCGGGCGACGAACGCGGCCGTCTGCGACGGATTGATTTCGATCGCCCGGGTGTAATCGGCAATCGCGCGCTCGCGGTCGCCCTTGGCCGCATAATCCATGCCCCGGTTCTGCAGCGCCTGGGCGAGGCCGGCACCTTCTACCTTGTCCTGCTCGATCAGCCGCGTACAGGCCGCGATGCGGTCGTCCCGCGTGCCCTCATCGCCGGAGCACAACGCGCGGTCATCCGCCTGCGCTGCGGACGTCCAGAATCCTGCCGCTACAATCACAGCCGCGCATCGAACGATCAGGTGCATGCCGCTTTTCCGTTTGTGAAGCCTCATGGTGCGCATCGCACCGTAAGGCATCATGTTCGCAGGCGCACGCGGCATGACGGCCAAAGCGGCGCGAAACATCGCCGCGTTGCTCAGCCAACTCAGACTGGAATTAGTATCATCCGAATTTACGACTGCACGAAGCTCGAACGGTCTCTGCGGTTAGGAGGAGGCATAGCCAAGACCACATGGCCGCCCAGACAAAAAAGCCGGGCTATTGCCCGGCTTTTTGCAGCGTCGGCGCTGGGCCGGCAACTTCAGGTATTCATGCTCTCGAAGAATTCTGCATTGCTCTTGGTGTTGCGCAGCTTGTCGAGCAGGAAGTCCATCGCATCCATGGTGCCCATCGGGTTGAGGATGCGGCGCAGAACGTACATCTTCTTGAGCACCTGCGGTTCGACCAGCAACTCTTCCTTGCGGGTACCGGACCGGGTGATGTCCATCGCCGGGAAGGTGCGCTTGTCGGCCACCTTGCGGTCGAGGATGAGCTCGGAATTGCCGGTGCCCTTGAACTCTTCGAAGATCACTTCGTCCATGCGCGAGCCGGTATCGATCAGCGCGGTGGCGATGATGGTGAGCGACCCGCCTTCCTCGATATTACGCGCAGCGCCGAAGAAGCGCTTCGGCCGTTGCAATGCATTGGCGTCGACACCGCCGGTCAGCACCTTGCCGGATGACGGCACCACGGTGTTGTAGGCGCGGCCGAGGCGGGTGATCGAATCGAGCAGGATCACCACGTCGCGTCCGTGTTCGACCAGGCGCTTGGCCTTCTCGATCACCATTTCGGCGACGGCGACGTGACGCGTGGCCGGTTCGTCGAAGGTCGACGACACCACCTCGCCCTTCACCGAACGCTGCATGTCGGTGACTTCTTCCGGACGCTCGTCGATCAGCAGCACGATCAGATAGCATTCCGGATGATTAGCGGTGATGGCGTGCGCGATATTCTGCAGCAGCACGGTCTTGCCGGTGCGCGGCGGGGCGACCACCAAGGCGCGCTGGCCCTTGCCAATCGGCGCCACGATATCGATCACGCGCGCCGACAGATCCTTCTTGGTCGGATCGTCGTGTTCCATCTTCAGCCGCTCGTCGGGATAGAGCGGCGTCAGGTTGGCGAAGTTGATCTTGTGGCGCGCCTTGTCCGGATCTTCGAAATTGATGGTCGAGACCTTGAGCAGCGCGAAATAGCGCTCGCCTTCCTTCGGCGAACGGATATGGCCTTCGACAGTGTCGCCGGTGCGCAGGCCGAAGCGGCGGATCTGGGACGGCGAGACGTAGATATCGTCCGGGCCGGACAGGTAATTCGATTCCGGCGATCGCAAGAAGCCGAAACCGTCTGAGAGAACCTCGACCACGCCTTCGCCGATAATCTCGATTTCCTGCGTCGCGAGCTGCTTCAGGATCGCGAACATCAGCTCCTGCTTG
>JAEZBA010000272.1 GCA_023430245.1 Pseudomonadota bacterium | reverse complement strand
CCTCAACAAGCTGCGCGGACTGGCGACGCCTGAAATCGTCGGCTATTTCGCCGAGGAACTGGCCGAGAATGCCAGCCGCGGCGTGGTCAACACCATCGGCGACGTGAAGCTGCTGCAGGGCGATCTGGCGGAAGCCTGGAGCGAGGGCAGCAGCGAATACGCCACGGTCGCGATGCGCTACGCATCGACCGACTATACCACCCAGCGTGCGACCGGCACCATCGTCGAGGGCGACAAGGAGCCGTTCGAGCGCACCGAGTTGTGGACGTTCCGCCGCTCGCGCGGTGGCGATTGGATGCTGTCGGCGATTCAGGAAGCCTGAATCCAGAAAGCCTGAATCCAGGAAGCCTGATCGCGCGATCCGCGATTCAAAAATGCAAAGCCCGGCGCAACCCGCCGGGCTTTTTCTTATGGCAGCCGCCAATCCTTGCGGCATCATTGCGGCAAGCTGTCCGAAATCCGGCCCAGCCCGCGACATCAAATCGGCGAACCTGTCCGCTTCCCTCGCTGCGTTCCGGGGGAGGGACACCGACCAGACATGCGACCGCGCCTGGCCATCGTTTCCGTACTGCTTGCGGGCTTGATCGCGCATGCGCTGCTCACCAGCGCGGTTGCCGCGCCGCAGCGGCCGGCCGACTTCATCTCGTCCGACGAGGTTCTGACCTGGATCAACGGCTACCGGCACAAGCCCGATCCGCGGCGCTTGCCGGCCGCGGTGCAGGCGACCAGCCGTTTCGGTGGGCTGCGCGATCCGGAAAGCGCCGGCGTATTCGTCGGCTTCATCGCCGGCGTGATTGGGTCCAATCCGGATATCGCTGGCGACCTGATCGCGAAAAGCTTCCCGGTCAACCCCGAGGATGACTGGGCGCTGGTGCGCGCGATCGCGCATTCCGGCCTGCCAGACTGGAAGCATGTGCTGGCCGAAAACGCCTACCGGATGCCGGCACGCAAGGTGATGGTGCAGAAATTCATCGACGGTTCGCTGCCGACACTGGGCACGACCGTGGCGCAGACGCCGCCCACGGCGACCGAGAAGATCAAGGCACTGTTCTCGCGCGACAAGCCGAAGGGAGCGATGGTCGACTGGGCGCTGGATGCGTCGCCTGAAGTGCTCGATATGCTCTGGGGCAAGTTCTTCGCGACCGGGGATTACGGGCCGATCCTGCGCATCGTCGGCATGCTGCACTGGTCGAAGGATCGCGACAGCGTCGACAAGCTCACGCTGGGCGTGATGGCGAAATACACGCTCGCCAGCAATTCCGCGCGCGATCCGAAACTGTTGGCGATGCTGAAGCGCAGCGCCCGCCATCAGGACAAGCAGACGGCGGATATCGTCAAGCAGATCACCGACGCCGCCGACACCATGCAATTGTCGGCGATCCGCAAGGAGGCGCTGGGTGCGATCGAGGACCTGAGGCGCAAGGGTCCTGGAAGCAAGCGCGACATGATGACCGCGGGCCGGATCGGCGAAGGTGCGATTGCGCTCGGCTGTATCGGCGCTGCGGCCACCGGCACCGTTGCGCTCGGCCTGCCATGCGTGGTCGGCGGCGCGATTGCATCGGCTGCGATGCGAACATGGTCGGGGCAGTAGCGAAAAGCTTTGTCGGTTCGTCGCGCGAAAAGCAGGTATTCCATCCGCCCGATTTTGCGCTCATCTTCTACAGGGTAAAAAACCTCTGACTGTAGGCATGCGAAAGCGCGTTATGGGTCGCAAATGCACCGCGGCCCCGCGGCCGAGGGAGCCGGAATGCCAGTAAAGGAGCGAATTGAGGGCTTAAATCCCCGGAATTACTGCGGAAAACAGAGGCTTGGCGGCTGCCCTCTACCTTGGCGGGTGGTGGAAGGTGCTCATGCGCAGATTCCTTCGACACCTTTTGCCTACGCTTTTGGGCAGCGCGCTCTTTACGATATTGGTCGGGGTGTTCGGCGAGTTCTTTATTGAACTTGCACGGGAATGGCGCTGGTACGAAAAGCCGTCTCAGCGATTGGACGCGATTGTGAGCGCGTTCAATCCGCAATCCTCAGGGCATGGATCAGTCGCCCGGTAATGCTCTTTGCGATTTCCATGTCCCGCAGGTCGAGACCCTTGGCGGCCATGACCAGTGCCAGTTCTTATGTATCCTTGAGAGTTTCTTTGCAGATGCGCCATTACGGGACTGCTGTATGCGCTTCTCGTGCCCGCTATCGCGTTCTCAATGTCGCGTTGATTTGAGCGAAGGGTGGTGACGATGAGGATTTCAACCATGCCCGATACTTGCCGAAAGCGGAGCCAAGCCGGCAGGATCGGGCTTGGTGCATTTGCTACCTAATGCCGCGAAAGCTCATTAAAGGGTCAATCGATGTCTCATCCGAACAACAACGACCGTATTTTCGTCGTCACCGGCGGGCCGGGGTCTGGCAAAACCGCGTTGCTCGATGCACTGGAGACAGCCGGCTTCGCGCGAACGGTTGAAGCCGGGCGCGGCATCATCCAGGATCAGGTTGCGATTGGCGGCAACGCGTTGCCGTGGGGGGACCGAGCGGCCTTCGCCGAACTGATGCTGGCGTTGGAGATGCGATCCTACGCATTGGCGCGGCGCCACGATAGCCCCGTTTTCTGCGATCGCGGCGTGCCGGATACGATCGGGTATCTTCGGATCATCGGATCGCCGGTCCCATCGCATTTTCACAAGGCGGCTGACATTTTCCGCTATCATCGTCGCGTCTTGGTGGCCCCGCCATGGCGCGAAATCTTCACGACGGATTCGGAGCGTAAGCAGGATTTCGCGGAGGCGGAACGCACCTACCACGCCATGCTCGAAACCTATGCGGGGCTCGGCTATGAACCCGTGACGCTGCCCTGTGTACCGGTGCTGGAGCGGTTGCGGTTCGTACTCAATAGTGTCCTCGATAGTGGTTGACGGGCCTCTCCAGCCGGTGTTGCCCGACGGGCACGTCGGTCGTTGATGGATTAAGTGATGCGCGTATATTGACCTGACGTGGTTCGGATGATCTGGTCTGCCGCTCTCATGGGCTGGTGGGACCTTGGCGTGAAACGTCTCCGGATCATCCATAACACCGAATATCACTACAACACGCCGGTCGCGTTCGGTCCGCATCGCATCATGATGCGGCCGCGCGAGGGGCACGACGTGCGCATCGTGCAGGGGCGCCTCGACGTCGAACCCGATGCGACCGTGCGCTGGCTGCGCGATATCTACAACAATTCCATCGGCGTTCTGACCTTCACCGCGCCGGCAAAAACGCTGCGCATTCTCGGAGAAGCCGAAATCGATTATCTGCGCGACAATCCGATCGAATGCCTGATCGACCCGAGCGCGAGCCTGTTCCCGTTTCAATATGCCCCCGACGAGCAGATCGAACTCGTCCAGTATCGCTTGCCAAGCTACCCCTATGACGGATCGAAGCTGCGTGACTGGCTGCAGACGCTGTATCGCCCCGGACAGACGATCGGCACCTTCGATCTCCTGAACAATCTCAACAGCCACATTCACAACTCCATTCGTTACAGCCATCGCGAAGAGGCCGGTGTGCAGACGCCCTGCGACACACTCGTGCGCGGCTCGGGCTCATGCCGCGATTTCGCGGTGCTGATGATGGAGGCCGTGCGTCACTGGGGCTTCGGCGCGCGCTTTGTCAGCGGCTACATCCAGATGGCGGAAGGCCAGCACGGGGCCACCCATGCCTGGACGGAAATCTACATCCCCGGCGCCGGCTGGCATGGCTACGATCCGACCAACAACAAGATGGCCGGCAGCGAGCATATCGCCGTGGCGGTATCCCGCGAACAGGAAAAGGCCTCGCCGATTTCCAGGATGTGGGACGGTCCCGCAGATGCGTTCAGCCACATGGACGTCTCTGTGCAGGTCGTCGCGCTGTGAGCAACGGCAGGCGTATCCGCAGACTAACGTGAACTCCCGATCCTCTCGCCACCCTCACAAACACGTCATCGGCGAAACGCGCGGCGTCGTCCGCCGTAAATCCGCTCATGACGCTGTCGCCGGTCATGTGCGGAGATGTGTTGCAGGGGCAATCCGGTTCCCGGTCGCGCCGCTGCGCCCTGCTCCACCTCGTTCGCGGGCGATGCTGACCATGCCCCGCATGCGGCGAAAGGCTGACCTTCCGTCCAAACCCTGTATCGTCTGCGGCAAACTCTTCGCCTGGCGCCGGAAGTGGCGGGATGTCTGGGATCAGGTACAGTTCTGTTCCAAACGCTGCCGCGCCAGCGCACGCTCGCCGCGGCGATAAATCGCGTAGAGAACAAAACGCAGTGACAACGTGACATGCACCATCGCAGTATCTCGCCTGGAC
>JAEZBA010000271.1 GCA_023430245.1 Pseudomonadota bacterium | reverse complement strand
ATGTGATGCGCATAGGCGTTGTCGCGCGTGGTCGCCACCACGTCGCGGATGCAGGCCATGTCGATTTCGCCGGACCAGTAGAACCACGGCAGGCGGCGGTCGGCGTTCAGCGCATTGCGCTTCTTGTATTCCGGCATTCGCAGCCAGTAGACGCCGCGGGCGAATTCGCGCCAGCCTAGGATCTGCCGCACGAAGCCTTCGACGGCATTGAGCGGGGCGGCTCCCTCGCGATAGCGCGCCTCGGCGCGGCGGCAGACATCCATCGGATCGAGCAGGCCGAGATTGATGCTGGTCGACAGCACCGAATGCCAGAGCCATGGCTCGCCCTTGGCCATCGCATCCTGGTAATCGCCGAAGCCGGGCAGGATGTTCTCCAGGAAAAACGCAAGCAGCCTTTCCGCTTCCTGCGGTTCGGTGGGATAGGCGAAGCTGTCGATCGAACCGAAGCCGTCCGGAAACCAGCGCGCGACGTCGTCGAGCGCCTTGCGTGCCACCGCGTTCGGCACGATGAAGCGCCGCGCCGGCGCACGCACCGATTTCGGCAGCCGCTTGCGGTTCTCGGTGTCGAAATTCCAGCGCCCGCCGCAGGGTTCGCTCCCGTCCATCAGGAGCCCGGTGCGTTGCCGCATGTGGCGATAGAAATGCTCCATCCGCAGCGTCTGCTTGCCCCGCGCCCAGTCCCGGAAAGTGCCGTGCGAGCACAGGAAGCGGTCGTCCTCGCGGATGTCCAACTGAAGTGCGGGATTCTGCGCGAGCGCGTCGAACGCCTCCTTCAGCCGCCACTCGCCAGGCTCGGTCATCACCACCTGACGCAGGCCCTCGGCGTCCGCGGCGCGTGCGATTTCGCCCGCCAGCGTATGGGTATTGTCCGGATTGTCGAACCGGACATAGCGCACCCGGACACCGCTTTCCCGCAGCCGCTCCGCGAAGCCGCGCATGCCGGCGAAAACCAGCGCGATCTTCTGGCGATGGTGCGGGACATAGGTCGCCTCGTCGCGCACTTCCGCGAACAGCACCACATCGCGGGCCGGGTCCAGATCGATCAGGGAGGAGAGCCGGCCATCGGAAATCTGGTCGCCGAGGACCGGACGCAGCGTACCGGCAGGGGGCATGCCGCATTATCCGGCTTTCACCGGCCACGGGCAATTCCGGGAGTTGACGTGCCCGGTTCCGCGCGCCATCACGATTTCATGCCAATCCGCCTCGACAGCCGCAGCGCCGACTTTGCCAAGCGTTTTGAGGAGTTTCTCGCCACCAAGCGGGAGGCCTCCGTCGACGTGGATATCGCCGTTCGCGACATTGTGGCTGATGTGGCGGCGCGCGGCGACGCGGCCCTGATCGAACTGTCGCTGAAGTTCGACCGGGTCGACCTGGGCAAAATGGGGCTGCGGGTCAGCGCGGCCGAGATCGACGCCGCCGAACAAGCCTGCGATCCGCGGGCGCTTGACGCACTGAAGCTCGCGCGTGAGCGAATCTGGGCCTTTCACCTGCGCCAGAAGCCGAAGGACGACCGCTTCACCGATGCGCTGGGTGTCGAACTCGGGCATCGCTGGACCGCGATCGAGGCCGTGGGGCTTTATGTGCCGGGTGGGACCGCGGCCTATCCGTCGTCGGTGCTGATGAATGCGGTGCCTGCCAAGGTCGCCGGCGTACCGCGGATCGTAATGGTGGTGCCGGCGCCGGACGGCGTGATCAATCCGCTGGTGCTGGCGGCGGCGAAGCTTGGCGGCGTCGACGAAATCTATCGCGTCGGCGGTGCGCAAGCGGTGGCGGCGCTGGCCTATGGCACGCAGACAATCAAGCCGGTGTCGAAGATCGTCGGCCCCGGCAACGCCTATGTGGCGGCGGCGAAGCGCCAGGTCTTCGGCAAAGTCGGCATCGACATGATCGCGGGTCCGTCTGAAGTGCTGGTGCTGGCCGACGGCACCGGCAATCCGGACTGGATCGCGGCAGACCTCCTGGCCCAGGCCGAGCATGACGAGGCGGCGCAGTCGATCCTGATCACCGACGACGCGCGGCTCGCGGACGATGTCGACGCTGCTGTCGCCTCGCAGCTCAAGACGCTGCCGCGAGCGCAGATTGCCGGCGCCTCCTGGCGCGACTACGGAGCAGCCATCATCACGCGCGATCTCGACGAAGCGGTCCCGCTGGTCGACGCGCTGGCGCCCGAACATCTCGAATTGATCGCCGCCGATCCGGAAGCGCTCATCGGGAAAATCCGCAATGCCGGTGCGATCTTTGTCGGCGGCTATACGCCGGAAGCGATCGGCGATTATGTCGGCGGCTCCAACCACGTGCTGCCGACGGCGCGGTCGGCGCGGTTCTCGTCGGGTCTGAGCGTGCTCGATTTCGTCAAACGCACCTCGATCCTGAAATGCGGGCCGGATCAGCTGGCCTCACTCGGCCCTGCCGCAATCGCGCTTGGTGAGGCGGAAGGACTCGGCGCGCATGCGCGCTCGGTCGCGATACGGTTGAACAGATGATGGAGTCGGCGCAGCAAACTCGGCTCGCTCTTCA
>JAEZBA010000263.1 GCA_023430245.1 Pseudomonadota bacterium | reverse complement strand
ATGATGCGCCGCGCCATCGCCCGCATCCGCAAGGATGCGCCGGAGCGGCAGATCGCCATCACCTATACCGACCTGCCGCACAATGATTTCTCGGTGCTGTTTCAGCTACTTCAGGGGCTGCTGCCGGCCTTCAAGGACAATCCGCTGGCGCTGCAGCCGAACGTGTTCACTTTCGGCAGCGGCATGTCGTTCTATCGCCAGATATTTCCGGACAGCACCGTCTCGCTCGGCTTCTCGGCGACGGCGATGCACTGGCTGAGCAAATTGCCGCTGCAGATCGCCGACCACACCCACGCGGTCGGCGCCAATCCGGACGAGAAGAAAGAGCTGCGCAAGGCGGCGCTCGCCGACTGGGATACGATCCTCTTGCATCGCGCGCGCGAGATGATGCCGGGCGGCAAGTTTGTCTTCGCCAATTTCTGCGAGGACGAGAAGGGGCATTATCTCGGCCATACCGGCGGGGTGAACATGCACGACACCTTCGCCAAGCATTGGCGCAATCTGCTGCGTGACGGCACCATCACCGAGGCCGAATACCGGGGCGCCAATTTCCTGCAATTCTACAAGACCAAGGACGAGTTCGTGGCGCCGTTCCAGGACCCGAATTCGGCCGTCAGCAAGGCCGGCCTTGTGCTGGAAAAGGTTTTCACCCGCACCACGGGCTGCCCCTACGCGGCGGACTTCAAGCAGAAGGGCGACGCTGCCGCCTTTGCCAGAAGCTATGTCCCGACGCTGCGCTCATGGAGCGAAAGCACGTTCATGGGCGGGCTCGATCCGAGCCGGCCGCAGCAGGAGCGCATGGCGATCGTCAATCGCTTCTACGAATCCTACGAGGCGGATGTCGCCGCGTCGCCCGAGGGTCATGCGATGGATTACGTCCACTGCTTCATGGTGGTCGGAAAGAAGGCCTGATGCCGGTGCGGGACCGAGCAGCAGGAGGGAGAAGCGCCGTCGAGCCGGACTGAAAGCTTGCGCGTCAACTGAATTGCAACGGGGACAGAGAGAGGTGGATCATGCAACGTCGTAAATTTCTGAAGGGTGCCGGTCTGGTTGCGGCGACGGCCGGGATTGCGGCGCCGGCTATTGCGCAGACGCCGACCATCAAGTGGCGCATGGCGGCGAGCTGGCCGAAAAGCCTCGACACGCTGTACGGCTCGGCCGTCGCGATGTGCGAGCGGATCAGCCAGATCACCGATGGCAAATTCCAGATTCAGGTGTTTGCCGGCGGCGAAATCGTGCCGCCGCTCCAGGTGTTCGATGCCGCTGCGAACAACACCGTGGAATGCTCGCATACCCTGACCTCCTACTTCATCGGCAAGAACACCGCGTATGCTTTCGACGGCGGCCTGCCGTTCGGGCTCAATGCGCGGCAGCAGGCGTCGTGGCTGTATTACGGTGGCGGCATGGAGCTGCTGCGCACCCTGTTCGCCAAGGCCGGGCTGGTGCAGGTGCCGGTGGGCAATGTCGGCGTGCAGATGGGCGGCTGGTTCCGCAAGGAGATCAATTCGGTCGAAGACCTGAAGGGACTCAAATTCCGCATCGGCGGTCTTGGCGGCACGGTGTTTTCGAAGCTGGGTGTGGTGCCGCAGCAGATCGCGGCTCCCGACATCTATTCGGCGCTCGAGCGCGGTACCATCGACGCCGCGGAATGGATCGGCCCGCATGACGACGAGAAGCTCGGCTTCTTCAAGGTGGCGAAGTATTACTACACGCCCGGATGGTGGGAAGGTTCGGCGCAGATCACGTCGCTCGTCAACAAGGGCGCGTGGGACGGCCTGCCGAAGGAATTCCGCATTGCGTTCGAGACCGCGGCCAACGAGCAGATGACGATGATGCTCGCGAATTACGACGCCAAGAATCCGGCGGCACTTCGCCGGCTCCTGGCCAGCGGGACCGAGGTTCGCGCCTTCCCGCGCGACGTGATGGAGGCCGCCTACAAAGCCTCGCTGGAGACCTTCGACGACCTGTCGAGCAAGAACCCGGACTTCAAGACCATCTACGAGCCGTGGACCAAGTTCGCACGTGAGTCGAATGACTGGTTCCGCCTCGCGGAATACCGGCTGGACAGCGCGCGCTTCACCGCGCCCGCTCGCTAGACCAGCCCGTCAAGCGCAATCGCGGCCGGCAGGGCTTCGGCGCTGCCGGCCGTTGCTGTTTCTGCACGCCCTGGCGCTCCGGGCTTGACCGCGTTGGATTATCAGCCCGCGCAGCGATGTTGCTTTTCCCCGGTTCAATCGCGGTTCCGCCTGTGCTACACGCCACGGACGCATCCCGTCCGATAGTGCCGGGATGACAAAACAAAGCGGGACGTTCGTCCGCGGACCGTCTCGCACCGCGCATGGCTCTCACGTGACCGACGACATTATGCAAGATCGCCCGCTGCCCGGGCGAGGTGGCTTCTTCCGCCGGACGATGCGGGGGCTGCGCCGCGCCTTCTGGGCGCTGTTTCTGTTTCTGCTGGTCGTATGGGCGACGCTGGCGATCTATTACTCCAATCTGCCCTGGCCATGGGCGCGGACGGCCTTGGCCGTGGCGTTCGCAGCGTTTGCCGGCTGGGCGCTGCTGGTGTCGCGGCCGCGCCGAACCTGGGTGTTCTTCGCCGGCTTCGTCGCCGTCGCGGTGTGGTGGATCGCCATTCCGCCGTCGCATGACCGGCCATGGCGGCCGGAAGTCGCGGTGATGCCGCGCGCCTTCATCGACGGCGACAAGGTGCGGATCACCGGCGTGCGCGACTTCAGCTATCGCAGCCGCAACGATTTCGACGTGCGCTATGTCGAGCGCACGATCGACATCTCGCGCCTCAAGGCGATCGATTTCTACGTGTCCTACTGGACCGAAGGACCGGTCGGCCACACCTTTCTGAGCTTCATCTTCGAAGACGCGCCGCCGCTGTCGATCTCGATCGAGACCCGGCCCGAGATCGGCGAGGGCTTCGATCCGATCGCGTCGATGTTCTAGCAGTTCGAGCTGATCTATGTGGTCGGCACCGAGCGAGACGTGGTCGGCGTGCGCACCAATCATCGCGGCGAGACCACGTATCTCTATCGTCTCAACGCATCGCTTGCGGAAGAGCGCGAATTGCTGCGGATCTATCTGGAGCGGATCAACCAGCTCGCCGACAAGCCGGAATGGTATCACCTGCTCAGCAACAGCTGCACCATCAACATCATCCGCTATGCCAATGCCGCCGGCCGCGAAGGGCGGCTCAATATCCGCCATGTGCTGAATGGCTGGATCGATGCCTATCTCTACCTGACCGGACGCATCGATACGTCGCTGCCATTCGTTGAATTGCGGCGGAAATCGCTGATCAACGCCAATGCGCAGGCCGCGGGCGACGGGCCGGATTTCTCCGAGCGCATCCGCAAGGACGTGCCGACCATCAAGGACTGACGCGCCGTCAGGCCTTAAGGCGATGCCGGTCGCGGCGGCGCATCGGGATCGCCGAGCAATTCGGCGAGCCAGCACGTCGCCGGATGCTGCGCGCAGAAGGTCAGGATCGCGATGGTGATCGGCACGCCGATGAAGGCGCCGAACAGGCCCCACATCCAGGTCCAGAAGAACACCGACAGCAGCACGACGAATGGCGAGATCGACAGCGCGCTGCCGGAGACGCGCGGCTCGACATAGCTGCCGATCACGAACTGGACCACGTTGAGGCCGGCGAACACGATCAGCGCGGCCTGCCAGGACTCGAACTGGCCGAGCGCGTAGAAGGTCGGGAACACCGTGGCGATAAACGGACCGATGAACGGGATGTAGTTCAGCGCGAAGGCGATCACGCCCCATTCCGGCGCCAGCGCCAGCCCGGCCAACGCCGCGATCGCCCAGACGGTGATGCCGGTCGCGAGGCTCATCCAGGTGCGGATCATCATGTAGCGCCGGAAGCGCTGCGCGGTGGCGCGGCTGCCGTCGATCAGGACGCGGGCCGCATCGCTGCTCATCAGCGCGCCGATCTTGGCGCCGATGGTCCGCACCTCGAGCAGGCCGAGGATCACATAGACGGCGACCACCAGCCAGAAGGTGAGCGTGGTATTCAGCCGTCCGGTGACGCTCTGCAAGGTGCCGATCACCCAGCGTATGTTGAAATGCTCGGCCCACATGCCGTCGATGACGATGCCGTGGCCCTCCAGCCAGACCGAGGCCTGATCGTACAGCGCCTGGAAACGCGGCGCCTCCGCGATCAGCGCGCGCACGACGCGGCCGAAGCCCCAGGCCACGGTTGCGGCGAAGGCCAGGAACACCACCACGATCACGCACATCACGATCGCCAGCGCCAGCAGGCGCGGCATGCGGCTCTGCAATGCGTCCTGCAGCGGCCAGGCCAGCGCGATGATGAACAGCGCGCATGCCACCGGCGCGAACACGCTGGTCGCGACATAGAGCGAGGCCGCGATGGCGATCATGGCCAGGATGCCGGCATAGACGGCAAGCCGGGCGATGGCGATCCGGGACGATGGCTGGTCTGTCATGCGGCCGTCATGGTGGCGGTGGGTGTCAGCAGCCTGCAATCATCCGCACGCGCTGGCAATTTGAAATCGCATGATGCGGGTGTCGGACGCAGGGTGGGTGCGGCGGCGCCTAGGCATCATCGGGCACGCTTCCTGCGCTTCTGATGCGATGTGGCATGGAGGGCTCTGAGACCGATCGAAGCGACGTTGGCACTCGTCCCGGTCATTCAGAGCGATGGGGCTGATTTGTTCGATTGAGCCTGCAAGGACCGAGCCGGAGCCCGATCTCCGCGCGCAGATGGATGCACTGGCGGCACAGCCTTGGCGGCAGTTAATGCAGTGCGATGGTCAGGATCGGGTTTGGTGGGGCTGTGGAGCGGTGATGTTGTCGTAACGTTACATCACGCGCATGTACCTGATCAAATGTGCAGCCAATTCACGCTCGCGTTTCAAGCGCGGCTCTGAAGTAGACAAATCCAGAAACAGTGCCAGTTCTTCAGTGTTGCGCAGCGCAAATTGATTTTCGATGCAGAATGATAGCAGCCGATTTGCTAGCAAGTCAGCGTGAAGCAAAATTGCCTCCGATTCTGCTCCGTTCGGTGAATTTGCCGCGTGAATATGCGAGTTGCGGCGTTCGCGGACGTGCTGGGCAATTTGTCGGGCGGCCACTTGAT
>JAEZBA010000246.1 GCA_023430245.1 Pseudomonadota bacterium | reverse complement strand
GGGTGGCTTGTCCGGAAAGCCGCTGTTTCCACTGTCGACCCGGATGCTGGCGGAGACCTATGTTCGGCTGGAAGGCGCGATGCCGATCATCGGCGTCGGCGGAATCGATTCCGGCGCCGCCGCCATCTCGAAGCTGCGCGCCGGCGCGTCGCTGGTGCAGCTTTACAGCGGGCTGGTGTTTCACGGGATCGCGCTGGTCTACGAGATCAAGCGCGCGCTGCTGGCGGAGGCGCAGAAGGGGCCGCTGGCGGAGCTTGTCGGCGTCGATGCGGCGGATATCACCGCGCGGCCTTGGCCGGTGTGAAGGGCTCGTGTCCCGGACGCGGCGCGGCACGATAGTAATGCGCCGCAGTGCCGGGGCCCTGTTTTCGATCTATTTTCTGGGTGAGTCTCGGTTCTGCAGCGCACCGTTTCACGCTGCGCTGCGCCCGGGACAGGTGAGCGGTGCTACCGTCCCTTCGGTGCGTTGATGAAGCGCATGATCAGCCAGATCGGGATCACGATCACCGCGCCGAGCAGGAAGTAGCGCCACAGCCATTCGACGGCATCGAAGCCGAGATTCCAGATGGTCTCGAACAGGCGCTGGATGCTGCGGATGATGTTGTAGGGATCGAGGCCGAACGTCACCATCACGAAGCCGACCAGGATCGACAGCAGGATCAGCCGGCCGGCGACCGCCAGCGGCGAGCCGCCAAGGAAACGCGTGACGGAATCGCTTTGTGCGGACCGCGAGGTCTCGATCGAGGTGCGCGGATCGTTGGTCGACATAATCCCCTCCGTCCGGGATGCACCCGGAAGCACATCATCTAGTTACGGGGTAGCGGCTTGCAAGCCGCCGTGCAATTGGCTGCGGCCCCGCTCGATCGATTCCAGCATGATTTCAAGCGTTTCCAGCCGGTCGGCCTCCCGCGGTGGCTTGTCCCAGCGAAGCCGGGAGATGCGTGGGAAGCGCATCGCGATTCCGGACTTGTGACGGGTGGAGCGCTGCAGCCCCTCGAACGCCACCTCAAGCACGAGCCCTTCATCCGGCCCGTATTTCACCGACCGCACCGGCCCGAAGCGCTCGAACGTGTTGTTGCGGACATAGCGGTCGATCTTGATCAACTCCTCGTCGGTGAAGCCGAAATAGGCCTTGCCGACCGGCACCAGCGTGTCGACGCCGTCGACCAGCGTCCAGACGCCGAAGGTGTAGTCGGAGTAATAGGACGAGCGCTTGCCGCTGCCGCGCTGCGCATACATCAGCACCGCATCGACCGTGAACGGATCGCGCTTCCATTTCCACCACAGGCCTTTCGGCCGGCCGGGTACGTACGGCGCGTCCCGGCGCTTGATCATGATGCCCTCAACCGCATTGGCGTCCGCGCCCGCGCCGGCGGAAGCCGGATCGGCGCGCGCGGCGGCGAGTTCGTCCCAGGTCGCGAAAGGTACCAAAGGCGACAGATCGAGACGCGGGTGCGCATGGCGCCCAATGAAGGCCTGCAGGCGCTTCCGTCTTTTTTCGAACGAAAGCTCGCGCAGGTCTTCGCTGCCATCGACCAGAAGATCGTAGGCGCGCAGATGCGCGGGATATTCGCTTGTGAGTTTCGGCGTCACGGCTTTCCGGTTTAGCCGCTGCTGCAGCACGTTGAAGCTCTGCACCCGGCCGTCGCGCAGGATCAGCAATTCGCCGTCGAGTGAGCCGTTAAAATTCAGCGACTCAAGCAAATCGGGAAAGCTTTTCGAGATGTCTTCGCCGGTGCGCGAATACATCCGCACGATCCGGTCGCCGCGCTCGTTCACGCCCGCAGACGCCTGCACCCGGATGCCGTCCCATTTCCATTCGGCTATAAAGTCGGCGGGATCGAGCTTTTCGAAGTCCGAATCTTCGATGGCCTGCGCGAGCATCGCAGGCCGGAACGGCGCCGGGTCGGACGTTTCCGGCTTGTCGCCGCGGCCTTCCAGCCAGGCGAACAGATTTTCGTAGGGAGCCTCCAGTCCCGACCACATCAGCTCGATGTCGGTCACGTCCTTGTCGCCGAGCGCGGCTGCGGCGGTCTTTGCAAGACGTGCCGATACGCCGACGCGCAGCGCGCCCATCACCAGCTTGAGCAGCGCCCAGCGGCCGGTCTCGTCGAGGGCGTCGAGCCAGCGAGCGATCTGCGCAGGCATTTGCGCTTTGCCGAGGGTGTTCAGGCTCGTGACGACATCGCTGATCGATGGAATGAAGTTCGGCGGCGCTTCCGGCACCGGCCACATCAGTGCGATGGTTTCCGAGGTGTCGCCGACGAAGTCGCGTGACAACGCAAACAGCACCGGATCGGCGCGTTCAGAAATCAGCCCGCGGATCATGCCGGGCTTGGCGTATTGAAATGTGAGACTGCCGGTGAGCGCGGCGAGCGCATAGCCCCGCTCCGGATCTGGCGTGCTGCGGAAATAGTCCGTCATCAGCCGCAGCTTGTTGTTGCGGCCCGGCTCGTAGGCGAGGCGGTCGAGCAGTTCGGCGAAGCGGTTCATGCGGGGTGGGCCGCTTCGGCTTCGCCGGAGGTGCCGTCGGTCTCATCTTCGTCGCCATAGCCGACGATGTCGAGCGGCCGCGCCTTTAGCCCCTGCGTGCCGCACCAGTGAACCAGCGCATCCTCCTGCCCATGTGTGACCCAGATTTCGCCTGCACCCGTTGCGGCGATGGTGTCGCGCAGACCGTCCCAGTCGGCGTGGTCGGAAATCACCAGGGGCAATTGCACGAGGCTCTGGCGCGCGCGGGCCCTCACCCGCATCCAGCCCGAAGCGTAAGCCGTCACCGGATCGGGGAAGCGGCGGGACCACACCTCCTTCAGCGCCGACGGCGGACACAGTGTGATGGTTCCGCCCAAGTCCTGCTTCTTCACATCGCGGACGGTACGCAACTCGCCGAGATTGATGCCCTTGGCGAGGTAATAGCGCGACAGCGTTTCCATCGCGCCGTGCAGATAGATCGGCTCGCGGTAGCCCGCCTTGCGGATGAGTGCGATCACACGCTGCGCCTTGCCGAGCGAATAGGCCCCGACCAGATGCGCGCGCTCCGGAAACAGCGAAACCGAATGCAGGAGCTTTGCGATCTCGACGTCCGGATCGGGATGGCGGAACACCGGCAGCCCGAAAGTGGCCTCGGTGATGAACACATCGCCCTGCACGAGTTCGAACGGCGTGCAGGTGGGATCGGGCACATCCTTGTAGTCGCCCGACGCCACGATCCGGCAGCCGCCGCGTTCGACCGCGATCTGCGCCGAGCCCAGCACATGCCCGGCCGGGTGGAAGGTCGCGGTCACGCCGTTCAGGGTCACGGTCTCGCCGTAGCGGATTGCCTGCGTGGAGCCGGCAAAGGTCTCGCCGTAGCGCAGTCGCATGATGTCGAGCGTTTCCTGGGTCGCCAGCACGGCGCCGTGCCCCGCCCGGGCATGGTCAGAATGGCCATGCGTGATCAGCGCCCTGTCGACCGGACGGGTCGGGTCGATGTAAAAGCCGCCGGTCTTGCAGCACACGCCGGACGGCGTCGGCAGGAGCAGGTCTTCGGGACGCATCGTGCTTACATAGGCTCTGGACGGAAAATCGCGAGAATGTCTTCAACGCAGCAAAGCCATGGGCTGTTTCAGTCGTCGGGCGACCTGATCGCAGACCGGCGCTACGGGATGGCGCGCGAGTTCCGGGAGCGGGGTGATGCGGCCGCCGCCATCGACCTGCTGGAACAGACGGTCGAACGGACGCCCGGCTTTGCCGCGGCCTGGTTCGATCTCGGACATCTGCGCGAAGTTTCGGGCAATCGCGATGGCGCGGTGGCCGCTTTCGAGCAGGCACTGGCCGCGGACCCCTCCGACCGGCATGGCGCGGGCCTTCGGCTGCGCCTTCTGAATATCGGTGGCCACGCCATGTCCGCGGATTACGTGCGCTCGGTGTTCGACCAATATGCCGCGAAGTTCGACGATGCGCTCGCGGCCCTTCGCTATACCGCGCCGGACCTGCTGGCGCAGGCGGTGTCCGAGGTCGGCCGTACTCAGAACCGGCCGCATCGTTTCGCCGCCATGCTCGATCTTGGCTGCGGCACCGGATTGTCGGGCGCCGTGTTCCGGCCGGTCTGCGACTGGGTCGAGGGTGTCGACCTGTCGCCCGGCATGATCGCGCAGGCGCGGCGGAAAAATCTCTATGACAAGCTGGACACCGGCGACCTCACGGAAAGCCTCGACCGCTACATTCGCGCCGATGCCCGCTTCAACCTGATCATCGCGGCGGATGTGTTCGTCTATTGCGCCGATCTGACGCTGATCGCTTCGCTCGTGCACGATGTGCTGGCGGCCGAGGGGCTCTTCGCCTTCACCGTCGAGACCCATGACGACGGCGGCGTCATCCTTGGGCCGAAGCTTCGCTATGCGCATGGCGAGGCGCATGTGCGGACGGCGCTGGAAGCGGCCGGGCTGACGATTCGCATGCTGGTGCCGGTATCGACCCGGATGGAGGCGGATGCTCCGGTGCCCGGCCTGCTGGTGATTGCGCAGCGCGCCGCGTCTTCGCCATTGTCCGTACGATAGAGTCGGGCGTGACCCTCCTCGATCCGATCGCATCACCCGACACCCTCCCAGAGGTCTTCTCGCGCTGGTTCGCGTCGCGCGGCTGGGCGCCGCGTGCGCATCAGCTCGAATTGCTCAAGCGTGCGCGCGAGGACAAGTCAGTGCTTCTCATCGCGCCGACCGGCGGCGGCAAGACGCTGGCGGGATTTCTGCCGACGCTGGTGGAACTGAGTGAGCTAGGGACGCGCATTGCCTCTGTTCCCCTCCCCCCGCGAAGCGGTGGGGAGGGGTTGGGGGTGGGGGGTAACGTAACGAAGGTAAGCCCCCCCACCCCTAACCCCACCCCACCAATCGCGGGGCGCGTGGGGGGGGGGGG
>JAEZBA010000228.1 GCA_023430245.1 Pseudomonadota bacterium | reverse complement strand
GCGCGACGGGCTGCTGCCGGCCTGGGGCGCGCGGATCCATCCGCGCTTCCGTACGCCCTACGTCAGTTCGCTGTTGATCGCGGCCGTCGTCATGACGCTGGCGGGAACGTTGCCGATCAACATGGTTGCGCAGCTGGTCTCCATCGGCACGCTGATGGCATTTGCAATCGTCTGCATCGGGGTGCTGGTGCTGCGGGTGCGGCAGCCCGACATGCCGCGGGCGTTCAAAGTGCCGGCGATATGGTTCGTGGCACCCGCAGGCGCGATCACGTCGGTGGCGCTGATGCTGGGACTGCCGGGCGCGACCTGGCTGCGCCTTGTGATCTGGGGCGCGATCGGTCTTGGCGTCTACTTCCTGTACAGCTTGCGCCACAGCCGCGTGCGCGTGACAGAAGCGGCGGCCGTCCAGCGCTAGCCTCGCTCACCCAGGCGAGCGTCACCGCCGCGCCCCCGGGCCAGCGTTTCCGATGGCTTCTCGCCGAACGCATGGCGAAAATATTTCGAGAAGTGGCCGAGATTGCCGAAGCCGCATGCAAAAGCGATATCGGTCACGGACGTGGTGTCGTCGGGACGCGACAGCATCAAGCGGGCACGATGCAGCCGCACATGGCGCAGGAATTCCATCGGCGAATAGCCGCGGCTGCGTCTGAATTGATGGAACAGGCTGCGCATGCTGCATTCGCACAGCGCGCTCAACGTCTCGATCGCAATCGGCCGGTGCCAGTTGGCCTCGATATGATCCTCCGCGCGACGGACCTGCCAGGGCGCGGCCGCCGGCGGTTCGGTGTCGAGCAGGTGCGAATGATCATGGACGTTGGCGAACAGGAACATCACGATCGTCCGCTGTTCCAGTTCGGAGATGATCAGCGGAATGGCGGCGGCAACGTCCGACCGGCGTGCGAATTGCGCGCCAAGCTCGCGCAGCTGGCGCGCCGCCGGTGCCTGGAAATCGGTCACGCCTGAGAACCGGGGCGGTGAATCGACGCGCTGCCCGGTCAAGGCAGTCAGCGTTGCGACCACGGCATCCGGATCGATCAGGAGGGCGTAATGCTCAAAGCCGGCATCGAAGACGAGTCCGATCATCGTATCGGGCGACAAGACCCCGCCAATCTTGCTGCCAACGCTATGGGCACGGCCGGCCGTCGCCTGTTCTCCCACACCGGCCACCGGAAGTCCCTGGGTGTAGAATTTCACATCGGAAAATTGTGCGCGGATGCGCGCGCCGTAGGTCGCGTGCATCAGTCCGACACGTCCAAAGGGGCGGAAATTGACGCTGGCGTGAAAGGGCTGATGCGACTTGCGGTCGACCGACACGTCGAAGCTGGAATCGGCGAACAGCCGGGTGATGCCGTCGCAGAACGTATCGACCGCATCCGCGCGGATCAGCGGGAAGGCGTCTAGGGGCGCGGTGGCCGGAGCGTAGGCGACAGTTCGGCGCATGGTTCGCGGGGGCGGCGGATCGGAAGAGTGCGGCCGGACGCTAGCCGATTTGGAGCCGCAGCGCGTCGATTTCACAAGCAATTGATATGACGCAGTTTTTTCCTGGCTCTGCGATCGGTCCGTTGCGCAATTTGAGTAGCCGGACGCGGCCTGGTTGGATAGCCGTCGGTCAAAGGACCGGGAGAACCCCATGCAACGACCCGCTTTATGGCTTCTGACCGCAGCATCGATCGCGGCCGCACCCGTCGCGGCGTTCGCGCAGCCGGGCAGCAAGCCGAATATCGTCTATATTCTGGCCGACGATCTCGGATGGAAGGATGTCGGCTTCCACGGCTCCGACATCAGAACCCCGAATATCGACCGGCTCGCGGAGACCGGCGTCCGGCTCGAGCAATTCTATGCGCAGCCGATGTGTACGCCGACCCGGGCCGCGCTGCTGACCGGCCGATACCCGATGCGATACGGGCTGCAGACGCTGGTCATACTCCCGGACCAGACCTACGGCCTGCCGACCACCGAGCGGCTGTTGCCGCAGGCGCTGAAAGAGAGCGGCTACAGCACGGCCATCGTCGGCAAATGGCATATCGGTCACGCCAAGCGCGAGTACTGGCCGCGACAACGCGGCTTCGACTATCACTATGGTCCGCTGATCGGCGAGATTGACTATTTCACCCATGAAATGCACGGGCAGCGCGACTGGTATCGCAACAACGAGCCGCTGAAGGAGGATGGATACGTCACCACCCTGCTCGGGGAGGACGCAGTCCGGCTCATCGGCAATCACGATACCCAGAAGCCGCTCTTTATGTATTTGGCCTTCACCGCGCCGCATACGCCGTTTCAGGCGCCGCAGGCCTATCTCGACAAGTACAAGTCGGTCGCCGATCCGCAGCGCCGGGCCTATTCGGCGATGATCACTGCAATGGACGACCAGATCGGGAATGTTGTGCAGGCGCTGGAGAAGCGCGGCATGCGCGACAACACCATCATCGTCTTCCATAGCGACAACGGCGGCACCCGCTCCGCGTTGTTGGCGGGTCAGATCGAAACCAAGGGCGCCCTGCCCGCCGACAATGGTCCCTATCGCGAGGGCAAGGGATCGCTTTACGAGGGCGGCACGCGCGTCGCGGCGTTGGTCAACTGGCCCGGCCGGATCAAGCCGGGGGTCAGCGACCAGCCGATGCATGTGGTCGACTGGTTTCCGACCCTGACAACGCTCGCGGGCGCCAAGCCGGACGGTGGGCTGCCGCTCGACGGACTCGACATGTGGCCAACGTTGTCCGAAGGCAAACTGTCTCCGCGCCAGGAGATCGTCTACAATATCGAGATGTTCCGCGGCGCGGTTCGTCAGGGCGACTGGAAGCTGTTCTGGCGCACGACGCTTCCGTCCAGGATCGAGTTATACGATCTCGCCAAGGATCCGTCGGAGAAGAACAACCTGGCTGAACAGAATCCGGCCCTGGTCGCCGATCTGCAGAAGCGGATTCTCGGATTGTCCGGCGAGATGGCAAGGTCGCTGTTTCTCGCCGCGACGTTCAAGGCCTACCAGTCCAGGCCGGAAGCGCCGATGGCGCTGCCGAACGAGGATGCGTTCTACGAGTCCGATACGCCTTAGCGTGCGCGGATAAGGTCGCGCGGCGGGCGCGAGCCCAGGTCCGGTTGGCATGGATTGGCTTCGCTCCGGCGCGGCAGCCGCAATTCCTTGCGCGTGTCGGCATCGCGGGTATGTTGGGTCTCAGCACCGTTTCGGCTTCGCACATAGCGGAGCAAACCCGAGATACGCCGCAATGCCCCAGCACCGCCTCGACCCCTCGCCCGCTACCGTCCATTGGGGCCATTTCGACGCGGCGATACCGCCGGTGCTCACCATCGAGAGCGGCGACACGGTCACGATGACCAGCGTATCGGGCGCACCGGACCAATTGCCGGACGCAGCGTCCGGCTACACGGTGGCGGCAGCGCTGCGCGAGATTCACGCCGGGGCGGAACGCAAGCTCGGACCGCACATCTGCACCGGGCCGGTTGCGATCCGCGGCGCCAGGCCCGGCGATACGCTGGAGGTTCGCATCAAGGCGGTCGGGCTCAACGACGACTGGGGCTACAACATGATCCGTCCCGGCGCGGGCGCGTTGCCGGACGATTTCACCAAAGGCCGCGTGATCCATATCGGGCTCGATGCACAGCGGATGACGGGACGCCTGCCCTGGGGACTGGAGATTCCGCTGCGGCCGTTTTTCGGCGTGATGGGTGTCGCACCGGCCCCGTCCGCGGGCATGGTCTCATCGGTGCCACCGGGACGTCATGGCGGCAATATCGACAACAAGGAACTGGTGCCGGGTGCGACGCTCTATCTGCCGGTGCATGTCGATGGCGCATTATTCTCGGTCGGCGACGGACATGGCGTGCAGGGCGACGGCGAGGTCTGCCTCACCGCGATTGAGACCGGACTGATCGGGACGTTCGAACTGCATCTGCATCCGGGCCGTGCGCTAGACTGGCCCTATGCGGAGACGCCGACGCATCTGATCACGATGGCGTTCGACCCTGACCTGAATGTCTGCGCAACCATCGCACTGCGCGAGATGATCGCCGCAATCTGTTCGCGCACCGGATTGTCGCGCGAGGATGCCTATACGCTCTGCAGCCTCGCGGCCGACCTCCGCATCACCCAGGTGGTGAATGGCAGCAAGGGCGTGCATGCGATGCTGGAGAAGCGCTATCTGGCGCGGCGCGCTTAATATCCAGACGCTTCACCGCGCACGGAATAACCTGGCATCAACCAAAACCAAAAATGGTTCCTCAACGACTTGAGTCCATATTGCGGCTTCGCGCTGGATAATCTGCCGCCGGGATTTCAGGTCATGCAGACCGACACTGACCTCGCGGAAGACACCCGTCTTTCCGCGCTTGCCAAATACGACATTCTCGACACGCCCCCGGAAGAGGCGTTCGACCGGATCACGCGGCTGACGGCGCGCATTTTCGATGTCCCGATGTCCACGGTGACATTCCTGGACGGGCATCGGCAGTGGTTTAAGGCGCGACAGGGCGTGGAGGCCTGCGAAACCGAAAAGGGACCGGCCTTCTGCAATCTGGCGGTCCAGAGTGGCGACCCGCTGATCGTCACCGATACGCATTTGGACGACCGGTTCAGGGACAATCCGTTCGTCGTCGGTCCGCCCTATCTGCGCTTCTATGCCGGCAAGCAGTTGCGCACCACCGACGGCACCGCCGTCGGCACGCTGTGTGCGATGGATACGAAGCCGCGTGCATTCGATGACGACGACGCCAGGACGCTATCCGACCTTGCCGCGATGGTGATGAGCGAACTGGAACTGCGCACGCTGGTGCTGCGCGACGGCATGACCGGCGCGCTGGCCCGGCAGGCCTTCCGCCAGGAGGCCGAACGTGCCTTTGCCCTCGCCCGGCGCCACGGGCATCCGCTGAGCGGCATCGTCTTCGACCTCGATCATTTCAAGGCGATCAACGACGAAAACGGTCATGCGATCGGCGATCTGGTGCTTAAGGCATGCGTTGAGGTCTGCCATCAGCAATTGCGCAGCAGCGATCTGGTCGGACGAATCGGCGGCGAGGAATTCGCGATCGTATTGCCGCATATCGACGGCAGCGCGGCGATGAACGTTGCGCAAAAGATCCGCGCGGCGATTGGACAGATATTCGTTCCGGGCAAGTTCAGTCCGGTGCGGTTTACGGCGAGCTTCGGCGTCGCGACGATCGACCACACCGCGCGCGATATCGCCGAATTGCTCGAACGCGCCGATCAGGCGCTTTACGCGGCGAAAGCGGCGGGACGCAATACCTGTTCGTTCTGGAAGGCGCCGGAGGCAGCTCCCTCAAACATGCTGCGGCGTGTTTTCAAGGCCGGGCGGATCAGCTTCAATGCCGGCCACTCGACCATCGACTGCACTGTGCGTGGTCTATCCGACACCGGCGCAAGCCTGGATGTTGCCAGCACCGCAGGCATTCCGCAGCGCTTCAAGCTGCAGATCGGCGCCGACAACTTCTCTCGGGCTTGCACCGTCACCAGTGCCCGGGACAAGAACGTTCAGGTTCAGTTCGGTTAGGACGGAGATGTGGGCGCGTTCGCGCCTAGCGGGACATCACCGGCACACCGATGACCGCCGGGTGGAACCAGAAGACCACCACGGCATAGGCGACCGTGCCGACCACGATGACCGCCACATCGCCTATCCAACCGCCCGGCCGGACATGCGTCGCAACACCATCGGTGCGGCGTTTCACCGCGATTCGGTCGAACACCGCCCAGGCGAGAAACGAACCGAACAGGATCATCGATCCGAGGTCGCCGTTCGAGATCAGATGCGCGAAGGCCCACAGCTTCACGCCAACCAGCATCGGGTGCGTGAGGACGCGCTTGATATGGCCGGGAATGTAGGCGGCGACGATGCAGATGAGCGCCACCCAGTTCAGCAGCAGCGCGAGATGCCGGGTCCAGACCGGCGGATACCAGACATTGATCCATTCGCCGGCGCGATAGCGCGCGAAGCCATACGCGATCAGCCCGATGCCGATGACGGAAATCACAGAGAATGCGATCTTGTAGGGTCCCTCGCCGATCCTCGCGATCAGACGCGCCCGTGGCTCGCGGCGGGTGACAAACACGTGCGGTGCGAAAAACACGATCAGTCCGAGGATGAGTAGCGTGAGACCCATGGGACGCCCGGTGCATCTGCCAAACTGGAACGCTTCCACTTAAGGCGAGCCGGGCGCCGCTTGCAAGTCCAGCAGTCCGGCGATCGGGAACCACCCCGTCAAAGCGGCGTGAGTTGAAGCCACAAGGCCCGAGAGCCATCCACACCCATTGCGCCACGGCGTACCGAGGGTAAAACGTCTTGCAGAAACGATCGGTGGGCTGGATAGATATCGTCCGGCCGATCTAGCACCGAGACAATAACTGCGGCGAAAGCCGCGCCTTTCCGGGAAAGGGAAGCTCAATGACGCGTATAGCCCTCGCCCTCGCCGCCATCCTCGCAACCTTCGCACCGGCGCAGGCGCAGGATTGGCCGGCCAAGACGGTGCGAATCGTGGTGCCCTTCGGCCCCGGCTCGACCCCCGATATCGTGGCCCGGCTCCTGAGCGAGCAATTGCAGGCCAAATATCCCGGCTCCGCCTTCGTGATCGAGAACAAGACCGGCGCAGGCGGCAATACCGGTACCGACGCCGTCGCCAAGGCAACGCCGGACGGTACGACGATCGGCGTCTCGATCGGCGGACCGCTCGCCATCAATACGCTGCTGTTTTCCAAGCTGCCCTACGACCCGCAGAAGGACATCGCGCCGGTGACGCAGCTCGTCACCATGCCGAGCGCACTCGCGGTGCATCCCGACCTCGGGGTCAAGACCGTGGCGGACCTGATCGCGCTCTTGAAGAAAGAACCGGGCAAGTACAATTTCGGCTCGATCGGCAACGGCTCGCTCTCGCATCTGACGATGGAAGCGATCGGGCAGAAGAGCGGCGCCAAGATGGTTCATATCCCCTACGCGTCCTCGCCTGCGGCGATGACCGCGCTGGTGCGCGGCGACGTGCATATGGCGGTGCTTCCGGCCATTGCCGTTACACCGCAGGCCGATGTCGGCAAGGTGAATATACTGGCGGTCTCGCTGCCGAAGCGCTCGCCCTATCTGTCCAACATTCCGACGCTGAAGGAATCCGGCGTCGACGTCGAAGCCGACACCTGGATGGGCCTGATCGCGCCCGGCGGCACACCGCCCGCCGTGATCGCCGCGATCAACAAGAACGTGACCGAAGCGCTGGCGACGCGGGCCGTCCGCGACAAACTCGCCACCCAGTACATGGAACCGGTTGGCAATTCGCCGGCCGAATTCCGCGCCGTAATCGACGGCGAGATCACCCGCTGGTCGCCGATCATCAAGGCCGGCGACGTGAAGATCAACTAGCTGGCAGAGTGTACCGGACCGTCTTGCGATCAGGCGGACGGGCGCCAATATCCGGTTCGCACTGACGATCCGCGGCGTTGCCGCCTGCCGGGACAGTCCAGTGCGCTGTGAGCTGTTCCAGCGGCGCTGAGACCTGATGGATTCACTTTCTCAATTTGCGCTCGGTGCCGCGATCGGCGTTGCGGTCATGCATCGCCGGACGCGGCCGTGGAAGGCCGCATTGATCGGCGGGCTGGTCGCCACCCTGCCCGATCTCGACGCCTTCTACGATCACGGCGATCCGATCTCGAACGTGACACTTCATCGCGCCAACAGCCATGCGCTGTTCTGGCTGACGCTGGCCTCGCCGCTGATCGCATTCGCCGCGGCCGTTGCGGCCCGCGAGCGGGACCGTTTCGCCCGCTGGTGGCTTGCGGTCTGGCTGGCGCTGGTGACGCATCCGATCCTGGACTGGTTCACGGTCTACGGCACGCAGATCTTGCGGCCCTTCACCGACTTTCCGTATGCCGTCGGCAGCATCTTCATCATTGATCCGCTCTATACGCTGCCGCTGCTGATCGGAATCGGGGCGGCGCTGATCCTGCGCAACGAGCGCGGCTGGCGCTGGAACCTGGCCGGACTGTTGATAAGTACGCTGTATCTCGGTTGGGGCGTTTTCGCGCAGGCGCAGGTAACGACGATTGCCGAAGCATCTCTGAAAGCGGAGGGGCGCACAATCGAGCGCCTGCTGGTGACGCCGACCGCGTTCAACACGTTGCTATGGCGCGTGGTTGCGGTGACGCCCGACGGCTATCTCGAAGGTTTCCGATCTTTCTTTGACCGCGACCCGCGCATGACATTCGACACCTATCCACGCCGCAAAGAACTATACGACTTTGTGCGCGACTATCCGTCGGTCGCAAGGATCGCGTGGTTCACGCAAGGGCTGTTCAAGGTCGGCGAGCGCGACGGCAAGGTGATCGTCTCCGACCTGCGCATGGGCCAGGAGCCGTATTACAGTTTCAATTTCGTCGTTGGACAGCGGCAGAGCCCGACCATCGCCGCTGTTGCACCGACACGTTTCCGCGAACAGCATGACGCGCGGACCGGACTGGCATGGTTGTGGCGGCGGATGTGGGGTGAGGATCTGCCGTCGCCGAAGTGAACCTTTCTCACGGCCGCATGCTGAGGAGCGCACGACGTACGCGTCTTGAAGGATGGGACCGCCCTCGTCCTTCGAGACGGGCGCTGCGCGCCCTCCTCAGGCT
>JAEZBA010000167.1 GCA_023430245.1 Pseudomonadota bacterium | reverse complement strand
CGCCGTTGCTGATCAGGTCATTGGCGATCCACGAGAAGACACTCGGGTCCGATCATCCCGACGTCGCACTCGTGCTGAACAACCTGGCTTCGGCCTATCAGGCTCAGGGCCGCCACGCCGAGGCCCTGCTATTGGTACAGCGTGTGATCGCGAACGGGCGCGCGTCACCAACCGCCGTTCTGCCGGTCCTGGCCAGCGCAGCACGCGCGAAAATCCTTCCGGACGAACAGGCGCTGAACGCAAGCCTGAACGTAGCGCAAAGGTCGTCGCAGACTTCTGTCGCAACAGCCGTCAACAATCTTGCCGTGCGGCTTGCGGCCGGCAGCGACAGGCTGGCGCAACTGGTGCGCAAAGAGCAAGACCTCGCTGCCGAATCCGAACGACTGGAAAAGGCGATCATTGCCGCGACGTCGATCGAACCGTCGAAACGCGACGCAGCTTCGGAGCAGCGCATTCGCGATCGGCTCGCCACGATTTCGAAGGAACGCGCGGGCCTGGAAAGAACATTCGCCTCCGAACTTCCGGATTATGCGGCGCTGGCGAACCCGCAACCGTTGAACGCCAAGGAGATTGGGGCGCTGCTATCAGACGAGGAAGCGCTGGTGATATTCGCGCAGGCGGGTGGACGGCAAAGTTACGTTTTTGCGATCACCCGCAACCAATTCCAATGGACGTCCGTCCCTCTCGGTGGCTCCGAACTCGCACAGAAGGTGGCGGCTGTTCGCGAGGGCCTCGATGTCGAGCGCATCAACGAAGCTTTCGCCGCGAGGAAAAAGCCGGGGCTGTTCGACCTTGACCGTGCACACGAGCTCTATGCAGCGCTTTTCGGTCCTGTCGAGGAGTTGCTGAAGGACAAGAAGCATCTGCTGATCGTGCCGGCCGGCGCGCTGACGGCCCTGCCGTTTCATCTGCTGGTGACAGACAAATCGCAGGCCGCCTTCCCGGACGAGCTTGCCGGCTATCGCGATGCAGCCTGGCTCGCAAAGCGCCAGGCGGTGACGGTGCTTCCCTCTGTCGCGAGCCTAAAGGCCCTTCGCGGACTTGGCGGAAAGACGCCAGCCGCACGGCCGATGATCGGCTTCGCCGACCCGCTGTTCAATCCCGAGACGCGCGCGCCAGACACTCGCAAGGCGAAAGGCACCACACGCAAGGTCGTAACGCGCTCTTTCGCCGAATTCTGGAAAGGCGCCGGCGTGGATCGCAGTACGATCGCGCAGGCGCTGGAGCAGCTTCCGGATACCGCGGATGAAGTTCGCGCAGTGGCGCAGAAACTCGGTGTTTCCTCGCGTGATATATTGCTCGGGCGAAATGCCACCGAGACCGTGGTGAAGACCGCGCCGCTGTCGAATTACCGCGTTGTTTATTTCGCAACTCACGGTCTCGTCGCCGGCGACATCAAGGATCTCGCCGAACCTTCTCTGGCCTTCTCAATGCCAAAGCAGCCGAGCGACCTCGACGATGGGCTCCTCACCGCGAGCGAGATCGCCCAGCTTAAGCTGAATGCCGACTGGGTCGTGCTGTCGGCCTGCAATACCATCGCCGGTGACAAGCCCGGAGCGGAAGCCCTGTCCGGCCTCGCGCGCGCTTTTTTCTATGCCGGTGCGCGCGCGCTGCTGGTTTCGCACTGGGCGGTGGATTCGACGGCGGCGACGCGGCTCGCGGTCACGACCTTCGACAAGCTCGCGGCCGACCCCAAGCTCGGCCGTTCCGAGGCACTGCGGCGGGCGATGCTCGAACACATGAACGACCCCTCTGACCCAAAAAACGCCTACCCAGCGTTTTGGGGGCCGTTCGTCGTGGTCGGCGAAGGCGCGGCGCGGTAATTGTCCAGCATCGCAATCCCGGCTACGCCTATCAGATGATGCGAATGAGCCCGATGCCGTCGAATCGAGTTGCAGCCCTCTGCCTTGCGTTTTCGCTTGCGTGCGCCGTCCCGGTATCCGCGCAAGCCCCCACCGATCCTGTCGCGATGATGAACAGGGCAGTGGAACTTTCACAGTCAGGACAAGCCGCCGAAGCGCTGCCACTGGCACAGAAGGCACTGCCGCTGCTCGAACAGCAGAACGGCCCGGACCATCTCGATGTCGCGGCGGCGCACAATTATCTCGGCGTGCTTCAGCAGCAACTCGGACGTCCAAAGGAAGCCGAGTCTTCCTACCTGCGAGCGATGGCGATCCGGCAAAGGGCGCTGGGAGCGGAGCATGCGCAGGTCGCAATGTCGGCCGAGAATCTGGCGGCGCTGTACCGGGCGAGCGGCCGCAACGAGGAGGCCGAACTCCTGTACAAGCGCGCGCTTGCGATCAACGAAAAGGTTTACGGCCCGGATCATCCCGCGCTCGCGGCAACCGCAAGCAACCTCGGGTCGATCTACCGGGAGGCGGGACGTCAGCGCGATGCCGAGCCGCTCTACCTCCGCGCGCTCGCAATCCACGAAAAGGCATTCGGACCCGGCCACCCCCAGGTCGCAGCGTCCCTGGTCACACTGGGCGAGCTTTACCGAACGACGGGACGCCTCGCCGAGGCTGAGCCGCTGTTCAAGCGCGCCATCGCCATCGACGAAAAGTCGCGGGGGCCCGAGTACCCCGATATCGCCAACGCGCTGCAAGAGCTTGCGATGCTCTACTGGATGCAGGGTCGCATTGACGACGTCGAGCCCCTGTTCAAACGCACGCTGGTCATTCGCGAAAAGGCCTATGGGCCGGATCATCCGGCGGTGGCGCAGACCCTCAACACGATGGCCGGATTCTATCGCGATCAGGGCCGCCACGCCGATTCCGAACCGTTCTTCAGGCGCGTCCTCGCCATGTACGAAAAAGCGCTCGGCGCCGACCATCCGGGCGTCGCGACAGCGCTGAACAATCTCGCGGTGCTTTATCAGGAGATGGGACGCCCGGCGGATGCCGAGCCGCTCGCCAAGCGTGCGCTGGCGTTGCGCGAAAAGGCATTCGGACCAAACAACCCGCAACTGGTGAACACGATCCACAACCTTGCGGAGCTGTACCGGACGCTCGGGCGCAACGCCGAGGCAGATGCGCTCAACAAGCGCGCCGAGGCGATCAAGCAGAAGACCAAGTAATTCGGCACAGGTGAGGCTTGTGTCTGCGCCTTGGATGTTGCAAATCCGGCGCGCATATGAATGCCGGAGAGTGAACCCATGGCCCAGAAAACCGGACTCGTCGTCACTGCCCATCCGGGCGATTTTGTCTGGCGCGCGGGCGGCGCCATCGCCCACCATGCGAAACTGGGCTACCGGATGAAGATCGTCTGCATGAGCTTCGGTGAGCGCGGCGAGAGCCAGTTTGCCTGGAAGGAAGCCGGCGCCACGCTCGAAAGCGTCAAGGCCGGCCGCAAGGACGAGGCAGAGCGCGCTGCCGCGCTTTTGGGAGCGGAAATAGAGTTTTTTGATGCCGGCGATTATCCGCTGAAACTGACCGACGCGCATTTCGACCGGATGGTCGACATCTACCGCGAAACCAATCCGGCTTTTGTGCTGACCCACGCACTGAAAGACCCGTATAATTTCGACCATCCCAATGCCGCCCATTTCGCGCAGGAGACCCGTGTGGTGGCGCAAGCGATGGGCCACAAGCCCGGCGCCAAGTACCAATATTCCGCGCCGCCGGTTTATCTGTTCGAGCCGCATCAGCCTGAGCAATGCGACTTCAAGCCGGATCTCATCCTGAAGATCGATGACGTCTGGGAAACCAAGTACAAGGCCTTCCAGATCCTCGCTGCGCAGAAGCACCTCTGGCATTATTACGAGCGCGTGGCGCTCAACCGCGGCATCCAGGGGTCGCGCAACACCGGCATCCCGATGACCTATGGCGAGGCCTACCAGACGCTGTTCCCGCGCGTCGTGACCGACACGCTCGGCTGACCGGAAGAGGCATCGACATGAAACCCGTCGTCGTCCGCAACATTCAGCGCGCCGATGCCGCTGCCTGCAAGATTCTCGCAGGGCTCGGCGTCTCCACCTCGCATGAAGCGCTGGGCCGCTCCGGCCTGATGAAGCCCTACATGCGGCCGATCTGGCCGGGGGCCTCCATCTGCGGCCCCGCCGTCACCATCATGGCGCAACCGGGCGACAACTGGATGATCCATGTCGCGATCGAGCAATGCAAAGAAGGCGACGTGCTGGTGGTCGGCTGCACCGCCGACAACACCGACGGCATGTTCGGCGACCTGCTCGCGACCTCGGCAAAAGCGCGCGGCGTTCAGGGGCTCATCATCGACGCTGGCTGTCGCGACGTCGCAGTGCTGAAGGAAATGGGCTTCCCGGTCTGGTCGAAGGCGATCTCGGCCAAGGGCACGGTGAAGGCGACACTCGGCGCCGTCAACATTCCGGTGGTCTGCGCGGGCGTCAACGTGATCCCCGGCGATGCGATCGTTGCCGATGACGACGGCGTGGTGGTGATCCCGCGCAAGCTTGCGGCCGAGGTCGCGGAAAAAGCGCAGAAGCGCGAGGCAGACGAAGGCGCCAAGCGCGACAAACTCGCGTCCGGCATCCTCGGCCTCGACATGTACAACATGCGCGAGCCGCTGGCGAAGGCGGGCCTCGTCTATGTCGACAACCCGGAAGATGCGTGAGCGATGCTGTCGCTCTATTCCGCGCCGAACACCTGCGCGCTGGCGTCGCACATCGCGCTTGAAGAGGCCGGCGCGGATTATGAGCTGACATTCGTGAATTTCGCGGACAGCGCGCAGCGCAAGCCGGATTATCTCGCCGTCAATCCGAAAGGCCGCGTCCCATCCCTGGTCACCGACAGGGGTATCCTCACCGAAACACCCGCGATTCTGGCTTTCATCGCGCAGTCCTTTCCAGCCGCACGGCTTGCTCCGATCAATGACGCTTTCGCGTTCGCGCAGGTGCAGGCCTTCAACAGCTACCTATGCTCCACTGTGCACGTGGCGCACGCGCATCGGCTGCGCGGCGCCCGCTGGGCCGATGACGAGGCAGCAATCGAGGCGATGAAGAAGAAGGTGCCGCAATCGGTCGGCGACTGTTTCGACCTGATCGAACGCGAGATGTTCGCCGGCCCTTGGGTCATGGGCGAAACCTACACGATCTGCGATCCCTATCTTTACACGATCAGCCGGTGGCTTGAGGGCGACGGCGTCGATATCGCGCGCTTCCCCAAGGTGCAGGATCATTTCAGGCGGATGGAAGCGCGCCCGACGGTGCGGCGCGCGCTGTTACAACAGCAGGCGGCCGCGGCCGCCTGATCGTCACTAGGCCTTCACCCCAGCCATCCGGTGGACCCCACCAGCACGGTGATCACGCCGAGCACAAGATTTACGGCGACCAGCTTGCGGATCATCGCGAGCTGCTTGCCGGCGTTCGGCCAGTCGGCCGCCTGAACGAATTTCTGCAGCCGCCGCCACGGCGCGAAATACAGATGCAGATAGAGCAGCATCATCAGGATGCCGGTGCCCTGCATGATGTGGATGTAAAGCGGCGCGCGGAAGCCGCCATACGCCATGAACATCATCGCATAGCCGCTGATCAGCAAGGCCACGATCGATACCGCCACCCAGGGCAGGAATCGGGCGAACACATCGCGCCACAGCGTCAACCGTGCCGGCCCCTCCAGCGCACCCGCGGCCGGCCGCAGCATCGTATAGGCGAAGGCCATCCCGCCGACCCAGAACAGCGCGGCTAGAATATGCGCGGCCAGAAACAGGACCATCATGGCAGCCCGACTCCATTGCAATCTACCTCAAGGCACTATGTGATGCGGACTGGAATGTCTACAAACAGACCACCATGACCCGCGGCCCCTGCCAGAACCCGATCGATCCGATTGCCGACGGCGACCTGCGCCTCGATGCGCCGGCCTTCCATCGGAACTGCGCGCCGATCTGGGCGGAACTTTCGGGCTATCTGAAAGAACGGCAGGGAAACGTGCTGGAGGTCGGGAGCGGTTCAGGCCAGCATGTGATCGAATTCGCGAAGGCGTCGCCTCACCTGCTGTGGTGGCCGACCGACTATGACGAGCGCAATCTCAAGAGCATCGACGCCTGGCGGCAGCATGCGCAGGCACAGAATGTCGAAGCGGCGCGCCGGCTCGACCTCGGCGCCCTGGACTGGGGGCTGGACGAGGCCGATTCCGGAACGCTCAGCGACTTGACGGCGATATTCTGCGCCAATGTGCTTCACATCTCGCCCTGGCGCACCACGCGCGGGCTGATGTGGGGCGCCTCGCAACGCCTGCATCCTGGCGGGCTCTTGTTCATCTACGGTC
>JAEZBA010000150.1 GCA_023430245.1 Pseudomonadota bacterium | reverse complement strand
GCCGGCCAAAACCGAGGACGCCGAAGCGGCGTAAGCTCGGATTGATGTCGTTCCCGCGAAAGCGGACCCATGCCCCCGCTGGGGTTATGGATTTCTGCCCTCGGCTTCGCCTCGGCCGGAACGACCGCGACAAATGAGATGATTCCGTCTCGGAATCGGGTTATGAGACTTTCGAACGAAGGATTTTGAGCCATGGCTCACAAAAAAGCAGGCGGATCATCCCGTAACGGCCGCGACTCCAAGGGTCGCCGGCTCGGCCTGAAGCTGTTCGGCGGCCAGATCGCCATTCCCGGCAATATCATCGCGCGTCAGCGCGGCACCGTGTGGCATCCGGGCGCCAATGTCGGCATTGGCAAGGACCATACCCTGTTCGCGCTGGCCGAAGGCCGCGTTGCCTTCACCGCCAAAGCCAACGGCCGCACGCTGATTTCCGTCGTACCGATGACGGAAGCTGCGGCAGAGTAGACGGCGCATCTCGATCGAGGTCCGCCGGTTCACAGTCGAACCCGGGGGACCGCAAAGGGCTCCAAGTTTGAGGGGGAGACGGGTGAACCGGCTCCCCCTCAAACTTTTTGGAAAGGAGCCTGACCATGACCTGCCTGGACCTCGAAACCCGAACCTATCGGGAAGGCTGTATCCCCGTCCTCGAGACCGAGCGGCTGATGTTGCGCGCGCCGAAACTCGAGGACGCTAAGCACGTAGCCGCGCTCGCCAACGACAGGCGTATTGCCGAGAACACGCGACGGATTCCGCATCCCTATTCGCTCGCCGATGCTGAGGATTTCATCGCCACGGCGAACACCCCCCAGGGCCCGCATGCGCGGAGCCTGACCTTTTTGATCTCGACCCATCGCGGCCTGCCGGTCGGCGCCTGCGGCATTGCAACGCATGACGAAGCCGCGCCGGAGATCGGCTATTGGCTCGGCGTCAAACACTGGGGCCAGGGTTATGCCACCGAGGCTGTGCGCGCCGTCATCGACTTCGCCTTCACCGAACTCGCGCATGACAGCCTCTGCGCCGGCGCCCGCGTCACCAACCCGGCGTCGCGCCGGGTTCTGGAAAAATGCGGGTTCCAGTGGACCGGCGTCGGGCTCTGCCGCATCCACGCGCTCAATTCATCCGCGCCGATCGACCGTTTCCGGCTGGACCGCGGATTATGGACCGCACTCCGCCGCTGGAGCGACGTGAAACGGGTCTCCTGACGCGACCGCCAGTTCCGGACGGGGCCTCCCCTGTCCGGACCGGCAATGAGCGGGTAGAATTTTTCCCCGTTTTCTGGTAGGAACCCAAGGCCTTGCGAGATGTTCTCCTGGACGCTCGTGGCGGCGGACATCTCGTTAATTGGGGAAATAGACGTGGCTACAGGTACCGTGAAGTGGTTCAACGCGACCAAGGGTTTTGGCTTCATCCAGCCGCACGGCGGCGGCAAGGATGTGTTCGTGCACATTTCTGCAGTGCAGCGGGCAGGCCTGACCGGTCTGAATGAAGGCCAGCAGATCGAATACGAAATCGTGTCCAATCGCGGACGCGAGTCGGCGGAAAATCTGAAGGTTTAATCGGTTCGAATGCGGCCCGGCTTGAGCCAGCCGCTGCCGAACCATCGAGGTCGAAAAGCCCGGCGCGCCAGCCGGGCTTTTTTAATGCGGAAACCGCGATGGTAACCCGCATGCGCGACGGCGTTACGCCGCCGCCCGCAGCGGCAAACAGGCCTCGGCGATCGCGGTGACATGCCGCTGATCGGTGCCGCAACAGCCGCCCATGATGTTGAAGCGGGTGCCGAGCGCCCCACGCAGATTGGCGTAGCGGCGGCCGAGATCGACCGGATCGCCGGCATCGAGATCGGTCGAATTGTCGAGTTCGGCGTGACTGCGCGTCGATGCATTGGCGCGCAACCCACGCAACCGCATCAACCAGGCTTCGCCCTTCTCCAAAGCGTCAACAAAGTGGGTCGGGTGGGCGCAGTTGATCATGTAATATGCCGGGGAGCCAGACGTCGCATCGTCGGTCTTCTCGATCGCCTCGCGCATGGTCTCGCCGCTCGGCAAGCGGCCGTCGGTCTCGGTGGTGAACGAAATGACGACGGGCATTTCCACCGCCGCGGCCGCGCGCGCAATGCCGATCGCCTCACCCGAATGCGTCATTGTGAAGCCGCTGATCAGGTCGGCCTCGGTATCGGCAAACAGATCGCACTGGAAGGCGTGATAGCGCATCGATTCCGCGCCGGTCATCATCCGGTCCGGGGAATAGCCGTCCCCGCGCGGACCGATATTGCCGGAGATCGGCATCGGACATTGCGGCGTTTCGTGCTCATCACGCAGCGCGACCAGGAAAGCGATCGCCTTGCGGTTCAGCGCGATGAGGTCGGACGGCGAATAGCCAAGCTTGGCGCCCCAGTCCGGGCTTGCGCGCCACGACGTGCTTTCCAGTACGAAACCGGCGTTGCGCGCCTTCGCGATCTGAATATGGCGCACGAAATAATCGCGCAGCCGCCGTTCGCCCTCTTCGCTGTCATGCAGCGCGATCGATGCAAAATGCGGCAGGTCGATGCCATCATGGAATATCAGTGTGGTTTCGAGCCCTGAATCGGTCAGGAACATCCTGTCGCCAAGTTGCGGCAAATTGGAGCGATATTTCGCCATTATCGGAATCCTTCCTCTGGACACAGCGAACCGGCGCGCAGTGGGGGTAGCGGGCCGGCGGGCTTGTTTGGTCGCGCCGGAATAGACTTCGGTTCACGCACAAACCACCGGGCGCATGGTGCAGGCAAGGCAAAACATCGGTTTCGGCCTTATTTGCAAGGCTTTACGGACGATCTGCAAAGCGGTCTGACGGCCTTCGCAGCACCGCAACCGGACCTGTGGTATAGTCACGTATGCTTGATGAAGCCAAAGCTCCGAAACGCGGTGACACACGCGAGCGCCTTCTCACCATCGCCGAGGAAGCGGTGCTGGCCAAAGGCTTCGCCGGCACCTCGATCGACGAGCTGATCGCGGCCGCCGGGATCACCAAAAGCGGGTTCTTCTATCATTTCAAGGACAAGGCCGAGCTCGCCAAGGCCTTGCTGCTGCGTTACCTCGAGCATGATCAGCAGGTGCTGGACGATCTGTTCAATCGCGCCGACGAACTGAACGAAGACCCGCTGCACGGTTTTCTGGTCGGGCTGAAGCTGTTCGCCGAGATGATGGCGAACATGACCGAGGTGCATCCCGGCTGCCTCGCCGCATCCTTCGTCTATCAGGACCAGCTATTCAATCGTGAGGTTCGCGATCTCAATGCCGAGGGCATCCTGCGCTGGCGGCGTCGGTTTCGCGAACGCCTCGATCTGATCGCGGAACGATATCCGCCGCGCGATGGCGTCGATCTCGATGCGCTGGCCGACATGGCTGCGACCTTGATCGAAGGCGCGCTGATCCTGTCGCGGGCGCTGCGCGATCCGAAAATTCCTGCGCAGCAGGTGATGCTGTATCGCGACTTCGTGCGGTGCGTGTTCACGCGGTGATGGACGCGGCCGACTCCCTCCCCCTGCAAGGGGGAGGGTTGGGGAGGGGGTCCATTTCAGGGTGGAGATAGCCCCCCCCCCCCCAGCCGTCCGCAGTCGACCGCCCCC
>JAEZBA010000090.1 GCA_023430245.1 Pseudomonadota bacterium | reverse complement strand
GCCGATCGCTGCTGCGCGATCGGCCCGTTATGCCATGAAGGGCGGCAGTGGTCCGCCAGCCGACCCTGTACGGAGAGAAGAATGACGCGAGACTACGCCGCCGGAAAGATCGCCGGGCACGAACATTGGGCCAAGAAGGGCGATGTCAATCTTTTCCTCTGGGAAAAGCAGGCGGTACCGGGAACGACGAAGCGGGGAACCGTCCTGTTCGTGCATGGATCGTCGATGCCGTCGCAGCCGGTCTTCGACCTGCATGTCGCCGGCGTTCCGAATTCCTCCGCCATGGAATATCTCGCGGAGCGCGGCTTCGATACCTGGTGCATGGATATGGAAGGCTACGGGCGCAGTGACAAAAATCGCGGCATAGACGCGACCATCGCCGACGGCGTCGAAGACCTGGCCGCCGGCACGGCCTATATCGAACAGCACCGCAACGCCGGTCCCCTGATGCTCTACGGCATTTCGTCCGGGGCCTTGCGCGCGGCGGCCTTCGCGCAGCGTTACCCGGAACGCGTGCGGAGACTGGCGCTTGATGCGTTCGTCTGGACCGGCGAAGGCAGTCCGACACTCGAACAGCGCCGCAAGAAACTGCCGGACTATCTCAAGACCAAGCGCAGGCCGCTGAGCCGCGAATTCATCCGGTCGATCTTCGAGCGGGATCACCCCGGCACTGCGGACGATCGCGTGATCGAAGCGCACACGCAGTACATCCTCGAACTGGACGACTCGATCCCGAACGGAACCTACATCGATATGTGCAATAATCTGCCGCTGGTCGATCCGTCCAAGATCGCCTGCCCGACCATCATAATGCGAGGCGAGCATGATGGCATCGCCGCCCTGCCCGACCTGTTGAAGTTTTTCGAGCTTCTGCCGAACCCGGACAAGCAGTTTGCGATCATGCCGGGGATTGCGCATGCATCGCTCCAGCAGAAAAACTATATGATCGTGCTGCATCTCATCCACAGCTTCTTCACGCAGCCGGAGCCGGTTCACAAGACGAACGCATCCGGCGGACATTAGGCGCGATCAGGGCGCAGATCGCCGGAGAGCCAGCGCGCGATCCGCGGCCAGGCACAGGTGACCGTGTCGGCGCCCATGAACAAGCCCAGATGCCCGCAGGGCACGGTGTCTTTCTCGATGCAGCTTTCCGGCGCCGCCGTCAGGCGCGCCGCCGCAAAGAGCTGCCCGGGCGCAACCACCTCGTCATCCTGCGCGGCCAAGAGGTACATCGGCTTTTGCAACGCGCGGATATCGGCCACGCGGCCGAGCGCCATGAAATGTCCGCTCGCGATCTGGTTCTCCCTGAAAACACGCTCGACGACCTGCAGGTAGTAGGTCCCGGGCAGATCGAGAGTCCATGCATACCAATCGGCAAAACGCCGCTCCAAAGCGTCGAACTGAGGATCGTCCCGCGAGATCTGCAGGACAAGGCGCACATCTGTCGCGTCGGACGACGATCCCCACAATCTCAACGCATGCCGTCCGAGCACGCGGCCATCGCCGAGCCGCACCAGATTCTCGAAGGCGTCCAGAGGAAATTCGTCGACTGCCCTGCTCAGCTGCGATTGCGCAGCTCGGACATCCACTGGAGCGCCGACCAGAACAAGCCGCCGCACCTTTTCGGGAAACCTCGCAGCATAGACAAGAGCCATCCATCCGCCTTGGCACAAACCGATCAGGTCGACGGGTGGCCCAAGCTCGTCGACAACGACATTCAGATCAGCGAGATAGGTGTCGATCGAAAAGTGCCGCATCTCGGCAGATGCCGACCGCCAATCGGTGACCGCAAGGCGAGCGAGTCCGGCCTTCTGCAACGCCTCGACGATGCTGTGGTCGCGCGCAAAATCGACGATCGTCGCGCCGTGCAGCGCATACGGCGCGCATATCAGCGTCGGCTGACCTGTCTTGCCGGTGGAGACATCACGCAGCCGCAGCGTCGGCAATTCCAGCACGATCGTGTTCTGCGTCGTCCAGTGCGGCTCGGCAACCTGCGCATCAATGCGTGCGCCGTCAAATAGTCCAGCATACCAGTTCAGGAGGGACGACGCGGACTCGTTCATGGCGCTGGCAAACCGAAGCGGCCAGACAAACGGCATCGCGGCGAGTCCCACCTCCTGGTCCGGAAAAGGCCGCTGCGGCCGCGCGGGCGCCGCGGTGCCCTCGCCCGCTGCAGGCGATTTTCCGGAATGCTCGGTCATCGCTTCACTCACGCAACCCGCCGGCACCGTCAGATCGCAGCTCCTATCGCAAAGCAGCGGTGCGCGGCAGGTGCATGACGATCCAATGATCGACTCGTCAAACCCGGACCAGCCTCCGTGTTCCGCCTGAGACTTGGAATGCCTCAACAAGCCTTTCCGCGCGGCACGAGGTTGTCACGAATGCCTTGGATACGATCCGTTACCCATATGCCCGGAATGGACGCGCCGGAAATGGCGCGCCGAACAGTGTGCTGCGAACCAGTCTCTGCTGGAAATGGGAAAAATAATGGGAAAAACACCCAAATTGCCGCAGGCGAATGCGCGAAATGCAGAAAACCACTGCGGCACAGGCACTTCTCGCGATCCTGGCCTTCAAAAATAAATGGGAAAACAACTCCCGGAAATGGGAATTGGGGAGAAAATAATGGGAAAATTTCAGAGTTTTTTGATTCGTTGATTTTAAGCTGCACAGTCTCTTTGACGCTGGGCTGGGGGGCGCTGTGAAGTCGCTGGCCATCAAATACAAGGACCCGCGCAAGCTCAAACCGCGTCCGAAAAATCCCCGTACGCACACTCCCCGTCAGATCAAACAAATCGCGGCCAGCATCACGGAATTCGGGTTCATCAATCCGGTCCTGCTCGACGCCGCGGACGGAATCGTGGCCGGCCACGCCAGGGTCGCTGCCGCCGTCACACTCGGAATGACGGACGTACCGACTGTCCGGGTGGACCACCTCTCCCCTGCCCAGATCCGGGCCTATGTCATTGCGGACAACCGGCTCGCGGAAAATGCCGGCTGGGACCGAAACCTGCTTGCCTTGGAGCTGCAGGAGCTATCGGTCCAACTGAATTTCGATGTGACAGTCACCGGCTTTGAGATGGCCGAGATCGATCTCATCATCGGCGAGGCCAGCCAGGGTGAGCCGGACGAGGCGGATGCCATCCCGGAAATTGTTCGCTCACTCCCCCCAGTATCACGGCTTGGTGATTGCTGGCAGATCGGGGACCATTTTCTCCTTTGTGGAGACGCCCTCAAGGCTCGAAGCTACGAACGCCTTCTTGGCAGCAAACGTGCCCAGCTCATTTTTTGCGATCCACCATACAATGTGCCGATAGCAGGTAATGTCTCTGGGCTCGGAAAGGCACAGCATCGCTAGTTCGCGAT
>JAEZBA010000061.1 GCA_023430245.1 Pseudomonadota bacterium | reverse complement strand
GCATTGCCGAGCTCGAGGACAAGATGGCGCGCGCCGAGGTGATCGACGTCTCCAAGCTGTCGGGCGATACCGTGAAATTCGGCGCGACCGTCACGCTGATCGACGAGGATACCGAGAAGAAGCAGGTCTGGCAGATCGTCGGCGAGCCCGAAGCCGACGCCAAGTCCGGCCGCATCTCGATCTCGTCGCCGCTGGCGCGCGCGCTGCTCGGCAAGAAAAAGGGCGCCAATGTCGAGGTGGTCACGCCCGGCGGCGCCAAGGCTTATGAAGTGCTGAAGGTGGAGTGGCGGTAGCACCGCGCGACAGCCTTACGCTGGTCCAAAGCAAATCGCCGGGCGCATGCCCGGCGATTTTTATGCGAACAGGACCACATCGGAGGGACTCGCTGCAACTCGCTGCATCGGCGCGACGCAAAGTCGCACGCGTGGCATCTCGTCGACGACCTTGTCCTGCCAGCCTTGCAAGACCTAACCGGAAACGGACACTATGACAAAATGTGAACCTGCAGCAGTGCTAGCGCGACCAATTTCGTCAAAGCAGTTTTTCCGTTGGAGGCTTTCCAATGCATCGTTACCTCCCGCTGATCCTGGCGGCGACCCTCGCACCCCTTCCCGCTTCGGCCAATGACATCGCCGCTTGCGAAAACTTTCAGAACGCGCCGGATGCAGGCATTGCCGCCTGCAGCAGACTGATCGCCCGCAAGCGAGTAGGACCAAAGCAACTTCCGATGGTTTACGCCCATCGCGCTCAGCATTATTCCCATAAGGGCGATTTCGACCGCGCGATCAGCGACGCCGACACGAGAATCCGGCTGGCGCCCTCGGACGCGAATGCATTCCGCGAGCGCGCGAGCTTCTGGTTGATGAAGCGCGACTATGCGCGCGCAATCCGCGATGCCGAGGACGCGGTCCGGCTCGGACCGAAGGATTCGGATCACTGGAACGTCCTCGGCTTTTCGAAGCACCAGGCCGGCGACTATGACGGCGCGATCGCGGCCTTTGACCGGGCGATCAAGATCGATCCCAAAGCCTCGAATATCTATGCCAACCGCGGCAATAGCTGGCAGCTCAAGGGCGATCTGACACGGGCACTTTCCGATCACAACAGCGCGGTGCGACTCGCGCCGAAAGAGGCGACCAATTGGCACAACCGCGCCGGCACCTATCGGGAGACGGGGGAGCTCGACAAAGCGCTGGCCGACCTGAACAAGGCGATAGCGCTTGCACCGAAACTCGCAATCGCGCACAGCGAGCTTGGCCTGATTTATCGTCTGAAAGGCGATCTTCCGAATGCGGCAAGTGCATACAACCGCGCACTAACACTCGATCCGAAACAGATCGGCGGCTATGCAGGGCGCGGGCTCCTGCTTGAATCCACCGGAGATATCGAAGGTGCCAAACGCGATTTTCAGACCGCGCTCGACATCGCGACGGGAGCCTTGATCAAATCAGGTGCCGTGAGCGACTATATCTACTTCGAAACCGGATCGCATCGCTATCACGAGATAGCGCGGGCCCGGCTGGCGGTCCTGAACGCCACAAAGGATACGCCCGCGTCAAAAGCCGGCGAAAGCGCCACCGCGGGACGCCGCGTCGCCCTCGTGCTCGGCAATAGCGAGTACAAGTCGTTCGATGTCCTGGCCAATCCGGCCAACGATGCCAACGCCATTGCGCGCAGCCTGAAGGCGCTGGGATTTGAGGTCACGTCGGGGATCAACCTCGATCGAAGCGACATGACGCGAACCATCGCGCAGTTTCTCCGCAGCGCCACCAATGCAAAGATCGCCGTGCTGTTCTATGCCGGACATGGCATTCAGGTCGACGGCAAGAACTACCTGCTTCCGGTCGACACGAAAGTCGAGAGCGCGGCGTCGCTCACGGCCGACATGACCGACCTCGACACCATCCTCGCCGGACTGGACGATCCGGTTCGTACCAACATCGTGTTTCTCGACGCGTGCCGCGACAATCCGCTGGCATCGCAAACGGCGAACGCGGGCGGAAAGACGCGATCAGTCACCGTTCCCGCCGGGCTCGCGGCACCCTCCGGCGTCGGCAAGGGCGCTACAGCGGGCGCCGGAACCCTGCTCGCATTCGCAACCGCGCCGGGTCAGGTCGCGCTTGACGGCGACGGAGAGAATTCGCCCTTCTCCGCGGCGCTGGCGCGTCACATCGGGACACCAGGACTTGAAATACAACAGATGCTGACCCGCGTGCGCGCCGAGGTTCTCGCCGCGACCGGCAAGAAGCAGTTGCCGTGGTCGAACTCCGCGCTGCTCGGCGAGGTGTTCCTCGTCGGCGACAAAACGCAATAGGTGTCTGTCGATCCGTCATCGGGTTTCGTGGAAAACATCCATACGGCCTGCGAGACGCCTGAAGCACTTGGCGCGTCCTTCATTGGAACTGTGAGCGCGGCCCAGCTCGCGCTTGCCGGACGTGACCCATTGTCCCATGGGGTGCGATGGTGGAATATTATATTGAAAGTTCTTTGAACGTTCGACCGCGCCGCCGCGACCAAGCTTACTCAGGTCTTCACCCGCCCCGGTTGGAGGGTTTTCCATGCATCGTTTCGCCGTCCTTTTTGTTGCATCGTTCGTTGCCTTCTCCGCATCTCCTGCCACCGCGAACGACTCGAAACTCTGCTTCAACGTCGACACCCCGCCCGACACCGGTATCGCCGCCTGCAGCCGGCTCATTGCAAGCAAGAGAGTCAAAGGCAGCAGCCTTGCCGACGCCTATTTGCTCCGCTCGGAATTCTACAACCAGAAAAAAGACTACGATCGCGCCCTGGCCGATGCCGACATGCGGTTGCGGCTCACCCCTGTCGATGCAATGGCCTTCCGGCATCGCGCCGTCATTTGGATCGGCAAGCGCGATTATGAGCGCGCCATGCGCGACGTCGATGAAGCCATCCGGCTGGCTCCGAAAGAGCCGAGCGGTTTCGACATGCGCGCTTTTCTGCACTACCAGAAGAAGGATTATGACGGCGCCATTGCCGATTACGACAAAGCAATCCAGCTCGCACCCAAAACGGCGAACTATTATGGCGGTCGCGGCAATGCCTGGCTGTTCAAGGGCGAGCCGAAGCGCGCAATCGACGAACAGAACCGAGCGATCGCGCTCGATCCACGCAACGCCGTCCATTTCGTCAACCGGTCGCTGGCCTATCGCGAGGCCGGCGAACTCGACAAGGCATTGACCGACGCCGAGAAGGCCAGCGCACTCGATCCAAAAATGGTCGAGCCCTATGTCTCGCGCGGCCTGATTTACCGTGCGAAGCAGGATTTCGCGCGCTCCAGGGCGGCTTACGATCGTGCGATCGCGGTCAATCCGGCTGCACCGGGTGCATGGACCGGGCGTGGCCTGTTGCACGAGGCGACCGGCGATATCGAGAGCGCAAAGAAGGATTTCCAGAGGGCGTTGGACTCCGCTTCGCTGCGCGTCGTGGGGCATAGCGGCGGAACAACTTACGTCGACGTCGGCTCGATCCGCGACCATGACACGGCGCGCGCACGTCTTGCTGTGCTGGCTGCGACCGAAGGCACCACGTCTCGCGCGCAGGCCGCGGATAGCGGGCGACGGGTTGCGCTCGTGATCGGAAACGGCGCCTATACCGCCGCCGGAGAACTTCCCAATCCGGCCAGGGATGCAGCCGCGATCGCAAGGAACCTGAAGGCAATCGGATTCGAGGTGTCGGAAGGCATCGACCTCAAGCGCGCCGACATGACGCGGGTGGTCGGCGAGTTCCTGCGCAACGCGACCAATGCCCGGATCGCAGTGCTGTTCTATGCCGGACATGGCATTCAGATCGACGGCAAGAATTATCTGCTGCCGGTGGATGCACGGATCGAAAACGGTGCGGAACTCACCGCCGACATGACCGACCTCGACACGATCCTTGCCGGTCTCGACGACCAGATCCGGACCAACATCGTGATCCTGGATGCGTGCCGGGACAATCCCACGGCAGAGAATGTCACAAAGGTCGCCGGCGTCAGCCGCTCGGTCGCTGTCCGCTCCGGCCTTGCCGCACCCGCGGGGCTCGGCAAGGGCGCCACGCTCGGCGCCGGCACGCTGCTCGCCTTTGCAACGGCGCCGGGTCAGGTTGCGCTCGATGGCGACGGCGACAACTCGCCGTTCTCGGCCGCACTCTCGCGCCACATCTCGACGCCGGGGCTGGAAATCCAGCAAGTGCTGACCCGCGTGCGGGCCGAGGTGGTCGCGGCGACTGCCAGCAAGCAGGTGCCGTGGTCGAATTCCTCGCTGCTCGGCGAAGTGTTCCTGGTCGGCGGCAAGCAGTAGGATCAGGACCGGTCGCGCCGCAGCACCGCGTGCCCGCGCGGCGACAGGCGGTAGCCGACATCCAGGCTTTCGGTCAGCCCGAGTTCTTTGAGTTTACGGACGTCGGCCTTGAACAAGAGTGTCTCGCGGCCGACCTCTGCCGCGAGATCGGCGGCGCGCGTCCCGGGTTTTTGGGCGATCAACAAAAGAACGCGCTGCGTCCAGGGAGCGGGACGTGCAGCATCCATGCGCGCGAGGCGCTCGGCAATCGCGTCTGCTTCGACGTCCGACGGCAGGGCCTGACGCAACGCGATGCGTGGATCGGCCCCTTCGAACTTCAGAGCGACCCGGTAAATGTCGCCCGCCCCTTCCGCGAGCTGTGCCAGCAGCGCGGCGCGCGATGCAAAGCCGGCCTTGCGCGCATCGGCTCCGGTTATTCCGGCCGGTTCGGCTATGCGGACATCCGTGATCGCAATCACGCCAATGGCCGTGCGGATGCGCGTGCCTGCGCGAACCGAGGCCTTGCGCCACCGCCGGAACGCGAGCGTTATCTCTCCGGCCCCGATCCCGTCCAGCACATCACGTCTGAACAGCATCGCAAACCGCTATCGGATCATGCTGTCCGGGACAAACAGCGCGATCTGCGGAAATAGCACCAGCAGAACCAGCGCCACCGCCATCGCGATCCAGAACGGCATGATGCCGGCAAAGACCTGAGCCAGCGGCACTTCGGGGACGAGGCCCTTGACCACGAACACGTTGATGCCGACCGGCGGCGAGATCAGGCCCATTTCCAGCACGATCACCATGATTACGCCGAACCAGATCAGATCGTAGCCGAGCACCTTGATGATCGGGATGACGATCGGCAAAGTCAGCACGAGGATGGAAAAGCCTTCCAGGAACATGCCGAGGAAGATGTAGAAGACCATCACAATGCCGAGGATCACGATCGACGGCAGGTTGAACGAAACCAGCCAGTCGGCAATTTTCTGCGGCAGGCCACTGAGCGCGAGAAACGGCCCGAACACCAGTGCGCCGATCAGCACCAGAAACACGAAGGCGGTAATCTTGACCGTCTCGAGCAGCACGAACGACAGGTTGTCCCTGCCGAGACAGCGCTTGTAGGCGGCATAGCCGAGCGCCAGAAACGCGCCGACAGCGGCCGCCTCGCTCGGCGTGAATATACCGGCATAGATGCCGCCGATGGTGGCGATGACGATGCTCAGCATCGGTCCCGCCCGGCCGAGGGTGCGCGCCCGCTCCGCGTAAGTCGCCACCGGTCCCGGCGGTCCGAGTTCCGGCCTCAGCTTCGTCCAGATCGAGATCGTGATCACGAACAGGATCGTGAGCAGGAGCCCCGGAATGAAGCCGGCCAGCAGCAGCTTGCCGATCGATTCCTCGGTCAGGAGGGCATAGATGATGAAGGCGGTGCTGGGCGGGATCAAAATCCCGAGCGTGCCGCCGGCCGCCACGGTGCCGGTCGCAAGCCGCGGATCGTAATTGTAGCGCTTCATTTCCGGCAGACAGACGCGGCCCATGGTAACCGCCGATGCCACGCTCGAACCGGACAGCGCCGCGAACCCCGCGCAGGCGAGAATCGTGGCCGAGGACAGACCTCCGCGCCAGTGACCGACCCATGCATAAGCGGCGCCGAACAGGTCACGGCCCATCCCGGACACGGCGGCGGCATTGCCGAGCAGGACGAAAAGCGGAATGACTGCGAGTTCGTACACCGCCGAATAGCTGTAGGGATAGGTGCCGAGCATCGCGAGCGCCGGCTGCACTCCGTTCAGAATCGCGAAGCCGACCGATCCGACCAGCAGCATCGCGATGCCGATCGGCATGCGAAGCGCCAGGAGGATCAGCATGGCGATGACGCCGCTGAGCCCGATCATTTCGGATGACATCAGGCTTTATCCCCGGATGGTTTCGGTCGCAGCGACTGGACGCCCTGGATGAGCAGGACGATCGCAAGCATCGCCGAACCGAAGGCAACAGCGAAGCGGAAGGGATAATGCGGCCAGCGCAACATGTTGCTGTACTGGCCCAGAGTGGCGAACGTTTCCATTGCCGCGCGCACGGCAATCAGCGCGAACAGCGCCGCGCCGACGAAAGCAAACAGCGCCGGCAGGAAGCGCAGGCTCGGACGGTCGAGCCATTTTTCGAACACGTCGACCGCGATATGGCCTCCGGTCCAGCCGGTATAGGCCATGGCGAAAAAGACGATTATCGCCATGCAGAATTCGGTGAATTCGAACACGCTACGCAGCGGCGCGTTGAAGACGTAGCGCAGGAAGACGTCGGTAACGGTAAACAGCATCAGCACCAGCAGCACGACGCCGGCGGCAAGCGCAAGCAAGCGCAGGAACCGGTCGAAGAGGTCCAGCATGGTCCTTCCTCAACCGATTCCGGTGCGTCCGCCGTGTAAGACGATGCCGTCCACTCAGCCCTCAGCTCACGAGGTTATAGGCTTTGAGGAATGCGGAGCCGGGCAGACCCTTCTTGTCAGCGTCGGCGGCCGTGTTCTTTATCACCCGCTGGAACACATCCATCCATTTCTTGAACTCGTCGGCCGGAAGCACATAGACCTCGCGCTGCTTCTTGGCCTGATCGAGCGCCTCGGTGTTTTTCTTGTCGTAGCTACGGGCGCCGCCAAGGCTCATTTCAAGCCCGGTGGTGTCGTCGATGACCTTTTTCAGATCCGGCGACAGGCCCTCGTAGCGCTTGCGATTCATCGTCACCATGAACGGCGAGCGGCCGAGCGGCGCACCGGTGGTGAGATGCTTGACCACTTCGAGGAGCTTGAAGTCGAGCATTGCCGACAGCGGGATCATGGTGGCGTCGATCACGCCGCGCTCCAGCGAATTGTAGATCTGGGTCACCGGCATGCTGACCGGGATCGCACCCAGCGCCTCGAGCTGCGCCGATTGCGCCGCGGACGGCGTGCGGATTCGCATGCCCTTCATATCCTCCAGCGTGCGGATCGGCTTTTCACGGCTCATCAGGCCGGCGTTGTCCGAATTCCACAGCATCAGCACCTTGGCGGCTTCCAGCTCCTTGTCGAAGAACTTCATGTTCGCCCAGAGCTTGCGGGTGCCGTCCTCGGCGCTTTCAGCCGTGCCCGGGAGTTCGGTCATCGACAGCATCGGGAAGTCGCCGGAGGTGTAACCCGGCAGCGTGAATACGATGTCGGCGATGCCGGTCGCCATCTGGCGATACAGTTCGGGCGCCTTGCCGCCGAGCTGCATCGACGGAAACAGACGCACGGTCATCTTGCCGCCGCTCTTGGTCTCGACCTCTTTCGCCCATGGCGTGATCGGGTTGACCCAGATGGAGTGGGTGGGCGGCACAAAGCTTGCGAGTTTGAGTTCTTCGGCGGCAAAAGCGCGTGTCACCGGCAAAGCGGTCGCAGCCGCGGCCGCGGCGGTACCCTTCAGAAACGTCCGACGATTGGAACGCATTCGATAATCCTCCCTGGATCGCTGACGAGGACGCAGGCCGGTTATCCGGTTCTTGCTGCGCTGGCCGTCGAAAGGACGCGGCCACCTCGAATTCATCCGCATGTTATCGGCGCGGTAAGTCCCGTCAATTGCAAGGGTTCGGGATTCGTCATCCCGGGGTCATTCGGTCGCGGGTGCGCATATAAACCGGTCGCGGCCCACGCTGCGGCCCATTACGCCCGCGATCGTTCCATCGGCACCATCGCCGCGTCCTTGGACACCCGAAGCGTCAGCGAGGTTTTCACATTGCGCACATGCGGCGCACCGGTCAGTTCAGTCACGAAGGTCTGGAAGGTCGAAAGATCGGGCGCCACGCATTTGAGGATGAAATCGACCTCGCCGGACAGCATCCAGCATTCCCGCACCAGCGGCTGCGCCCGCACGAACGCCTCGAAGGCCGCCAGATCGGGCTCCGCCTGGCTCGACAGATGCACCAGGGCGAATACGGTGACTTCATACCCGAGCCGCTTTTCATCCAGCAAAGCGCGATAACCGCGGATAAAGCCTGCCTCCTCCAGCGCCCGGACCCGGCGCAGGCAGGGCGGCGCCGAAATCCCGACTCGCCGCGCCAATTCCACATTGGTGATGCGGCCGTCCTCCTGCAGTTCCGCCAGGATTTTCCAGTCGATCGCGTCCAGTCGCGCGAGCATTCCGCCTGAGCCTCCTTCGGGCTGTTTTCAGGGGGACCATAGCCAGTTCGTCGACCGCACGAAATAAAATTGCGCGCAGACCCGTCCGTGAGCATTTCCCTCGCTTATCCCGGACTGGCGGGTTGCGTTACTTGCATAGCTCCGGCAAATGCCTAAATTCTCATACGCGAGTGCGCGTGTTCCCGGCCCCGCCGCGGCGCTTTCGGCCTTTTCCCGACGGATTTCAGATGTCCAAGACCACCCATGCCAAGGTTGTCATCATCGGCTCCGGCCCCGCTGGCTATACCGCCGCGGTCTATGCGGCCCGCGCGATGCTGGAGCCGGTCCTGATCCAAGGCTACCAGCCCGGCGGACAGCTCACCATTACCACCGACGTGGAGAACTATCCCGGTTTCGCGGACGTGATCCAGGGCCCCTGGCTCATGGAGCAGATGCAAAAGCAGGCCGAGCATGTCGGCACCCGGATCGTCACCGACCACGTCAACGATCTCGATATATCCGGCCGGCCGTTCCGCCTGACCTGCGATTCCGGCGACGTCTATCTCGCCGACGCCGTGATTCTGTCCACCGGCGCGCAGGCGCGATGGCTCGGGCTGCCGTTCGAAGAAAAGTTCAAGGGCTATGGCGTGTCGGCCTGCGCCACCTGCGACGGCTTCTTCTATCGCGGCAAGGAAGTGATGGTGATCGGCGGCGGCAATACCGCGGTCGAGGAAGCGCTGTTCCTGACCAACTTCGCCAGCAAGGTGACGCTGGTGCATCGTAGAGACAGCCTGCGCGCGGAGCGCATCCTGCAGGACCGGCTGTTCAAGCATCCGAAGATCGAGGTGATCTGGGACTCCGTGGTCGACGACCTCGTCGGCAATGACAACCCGCACAAAGTGACCGGCGCCTTCGTCCGCAACCTCAAGACCGGTGCCGTCAGCGAGCACAAGGTCGACGGCGTGTTCGTCGCGATCGGGCATTCGCCGTCCACCGAGCTGGTGGTGGGCAAGGTCGAGATGAAGCCGAACGGCTACGTCGCGACCGCACCCTTCTCCACCGCGACATCGGTGCCGGGCCTGTTCGCAGCCGGCGACGTGACTGACGATATCTACCGCCAGGCGGTGACCGCCGCCGGCATGGGCTGCATGGCCGCTCTGGAAGCGGAACGATTCCTCGCCGCGCAGGAAGGCTTGCGCGCGGCCGCAGAATAAAAGGCGGTGCCGCTTTGCTTCAGCAGCGATCACGTTTTGCGATGAGCGCCATGGATTGGGACAAGCTCAAAGTATTCCACGCGGCCGCGGAAGCCGGCAGCTTCACCCATGCGGGTGAACAGCTCGGCCTGTCGCAATCGGCCGTGTCGCGACAGGTGAGCGCGCTCGAACAGGCACTCAACGTTTCGCTGTTCCACCGTCACGCGCGCGGACTGATCCTCACTGAACAGGGCGAACTGCTCTACCGCACCGCGCACGAAGTCTTCATGAAGCTGGAATCGGCGCGCGCCAAGCTGACCGACAGCCGCGAGCGCCCGAATGGCGATCTCAAGGTCACGACGACCGTCGGGCTGGGCACGCATTGGCTGACTCCAAAGATCGGCGAGTTTGTCGACCTCTATCCGGATATCCGGATCTCGCTGATCATGACCGACGAGGAACTCGACCTCGCCATGCGCGAGGCCGACGTGGCGATCCGTTTGCGTATTCCGACGCAACCGGACCTGATCCAGCGCAAACTGTTCTCGGTGCATTTCCACGTCTACGCGTCGCCGGAATATCTCAAGCGCTTCGGCACGCCGACCAAGATCGAGGATCTCGACAACCACCGGATCATGCTGCTCGGTGGCGGGAACATTCCGACCTTCCTGCAGAACCGCAACTGGCCGCTGGAAGTCGGCCGCGAAGGCAAGGCGGCACGCACGCCAGCGCTGGTCGTGAACAACATCCTGTCGCTGTTGCGCGCCTGCCAGCAAGGCATCGGCATCGCCCTGCTGCCGGATTATCTGATCGAGGAAAATGGCGGACTTGTTCAGTTGCTGAGCGAATCCGATCCGATCACGCTCGATGCCTATTTCGTCTATCCGGAAGAACTGAAGTCGGTCGCCCGCGTGCAGGTATTCCGCGACTTCCTGGTGTCGAAAGCGCAGCGCTGGACCTTCTGATCGCTGCGCATCACGTTACCTTCGGCACAAGACTTGCGGCATGCGCATGGCAGATCGTCGTGCAGACAATGCATGGCTGACCAACGTGACAATGCGTTGTGTGGAGCGCCGCGCATATTCATACTTTTCAAATGCTGGACGCGGGTGGTTTCCGAATCCTCCCAGATCGCAACCTTCCGCGGACAGTGATTCCCCTCTGGAAGGTGATTGTCGGCATTCCCGCGCCGACATGAAACTCAACCGGGCCGCTCCCCTCGCGGCCCGGTTTTTTTATGTTCCAGCCTTCGCCTGAAAATCAGCCCGCACGCTTTGCCGGCTCAGAAACAAGACGCCTGGCTGCATCCGCTGCCGCATCGAAATAGCGGCGATGTCCGTGGATCAGCGTCAACGCCATGGCGCCTTCCATCAGCAGCATGATCTCGCAAGCGCGTGCGGCCGGATCGACGACCCGGGCGCGCGCCAGGCGTTCGGCCAGCCAGCCCTCGGTCGTACCCTTGACGCGACGCGCAAGCGCGCGGGCCGGATGACCGGGAAGATCGGCAAGCTCGATCGCAAGGCGGGTGAATCCCGAGCCTGACCAGCGTGGCGTTGCATTGGCCCAGCCTGCAAGCTGACCGAAAAAGGAGTTGATCAATCCGTCACGGTCCAACGGCATGCGATCGCCGATGCGTTGCAGCCGTTGCGCGGCAAGCGCGTTGTGATGCGACATCACTGCCGCGAGCAGATCGTCCTTGCTGCGAAAATACGAATATAGCGTGCGCTTGGTCACGCCGGCCCGCGCGGCGATGGTATCGAGCGAGGTGCGGTTGAATCCCGCCCGCCAGAAGCATTCATAGGCCGCATCGATGATGCGTTGTTGCGTGGTTTCGGTTTTGCGCCGCATGGCCTACGCTCCCGATAAGTATACCGGGCAGTGAGTTTACACCGGCTGGCGGGATTGACACGCTCCCTCGACATCACCTGTGGAGCGGACGATGAAACAGAGTCCCCTCACCTTCCGGAGCATCACGGCACGCGCCGTGATGCTGAGGCTCAAGCGCCCGATCGTGGCGCGGATCATGACCATTTCGGACTGGCCGCTGATCCTGATCGATCTCGAGACCGAGCAAGGCGTCACCGGACGGAGCTATGTCGGGCCATACAATGCCGCATCGATCCACTATCTGTTGCCGGTCATTCGCGACTTCGGCGTCCTGTTCAAGGGCCAGCCCGTGGCGCCGGCCGATCTTTATGCGAAGGCACGCAGGTCGCTGCATCTGATGGGGTACTCCGGCGTGTCGATGGTCGCTGCTTCGGCGCTCGACATGGCGGCATGGGATGCGCTGGCGAAGGCCGCAGGCTTACCGCTCTGTGTTTTTCTGGGCGGCAGCATCGGGCCGGTGCGGGCCTATAACAGCAACGGGCTATGGCTCGCGGACGCGGCGGAGGTTGCAGCGCAGGCGCCGGCCTTGCGTGACGAAGGCGGCTTCCGCGGGTTGAAACTCCGGCTCGGACGCGCGCGGCTTCGCGACGATATTGCCGCGATCGAGGCGATCCGGAAAGCTGTTGGCGACGACATCGAGCTGATGGCGGATTTCAATCAGGGGCTCGACATGGCCGAAGCGCTCGCGCGCTGTCCGGCGATTGACGATCTCGGGCTGACCTGGATCGAGGAGCCCATCCTGTACGAGAATGTTTCCGGAGCCGCCAAACTGGCCGCGCAGCTCAAGACGCCGGTCCAGATCGGCGAGAACTTCTACGGCCCGCGCGATCTTGCCGATGCGCTCGCTGCAAAGGCCTGCGACTTCGTGATGCCGGACCTGATGCGGATCGGCGGCGTCACCGGATGGTTGCGGGCCGCCGCGATTGCCGGCGCCGCAGGCATCCCGATGTCGACCCACCTGTATCCGGAATTTTCCGCCCACATGATGCGGGTAACCGAAACCGCACACTGGCTGGAATGGCAGGACTGGGCCGAGCCGGTGCTGCAGCGGCGGTTCCGGGTGGAGAATGGGATGCTCCAGATACCGGATGTCCCGGGCGCCGGCATCGATTGGGACGAGGACGCGGTCACGCGTTACGCGGTTGACGCCTAGCGGCTGCGGCTTTATGGCCGCCCGCGCTCGCATGCGATCCCTTGCAAGTTTCGCGAGACGCCCTTGTAATTGGTGGCTGGATCAAAACGGGGTCGACACCATGCGCAGAACTCTGCTGGCTTCTCTTCTCGTTTCGCTCGCCGCCGGTCACGCCCTGGCGCAGGACCGCAAGGTCATCTCCACGCCGAATGCGCCCGAGGCCATCGGGCCCTATTCGCAGGCGATCCGCGCCGGCAAGACCATCTATCTCGCCGGACAGATCGCGATCGATCCGAAGACAAAGGAATTGAAGAAAGGCACCATCGAGGAAGAGACCAAGCTGGTGCTGGAAAATCTGCAGGCCGTTCTCGCCGCCGAAGGGCTCGGCATGGAACACATCGTCTCGACGTCGGTGTTCCTGAAGGACCTGAACGAGTTCGGTAAGATGAACGGCGTCTACGCGACGTTCTTCAAGACGAACCCGCCGGCACGCGCGACGGTCGAAGTGGCGCGGCTGCCCCGCGATGTGAAGGTGGAGATATCGGCGATCGCGGTGGCGCCGTAACCCGCTCGTTGTCGCGGAGCGCGCGCTCAGACACTGGATTCCGGGTTCGCGCGTTTCGCGCGCGCCCCGGAATGACCGTCACGCATACAGCCGTTCGTTCTCCAGGCCCTTGTAAAGATCGGCGACCCATTCGCCGTAGCCGTTGAACAGCAAGGTCGGCACGCGCTTGCCGCCATCGCCGATCACTTCCTCGGTCGCCTGGCTCCAGCGCGGATGGTCGACCTTGGGATTGACGTTGGCCCAGAAGCCGTATTCGCGCGCCTGCAGGTGCTCCCAATAGCCTTTCGGGCGCTTGTCGGTGAAGTGGAAGCGCACGATCGACTTCACCGACTTGAAACCGTATTTCCACGGCACCGCCAGACGGATCGGCGCGCCCATCTGACGCGGCGCCGGCTTGCCGTAGACGCCGGTGACGAGAAAGGCGAGATCGTTGTTGGCCTCTTCGATCGTGAGACCTTCCGTGTAAGGCCACGGATACCAGGTCTGGCGCTGGCCGGGCGCCATCGACGGATCCTTGAAGGTCTCCATCTGCAGATACTTTGCCGACGACAGCGGTTTTGCGAGTTCGACGAGCTTCGCGACCGGAAAGCCGGTCCATGGAATCGTCATGCTCCAGGCTTCGACGCAACGCAGCCGATAGATGCGCTCCTCGAGCGGCATTTTGCGGATCAGGTCGTCGATGCCGATCTCCATCGGCTTCTCGACCATGCCGTCGATCTTTACCGTCCATGGCCTGATCTTCAGCGCCTGCGCGCGCGCCGCAATCGCCTTGTCGCCGCCGAACTCATAGAAATTGTTGTAGGTGGTCGCGACCTTTTCCTCTGTCAGCGGGCGATCAACCGGATAAGTGGTGTTCGCCTTGGCGGGATACAGATCGGCGGTCGGATCGGGAAGATTGGCGACGTCGGCGATGCGCTGCGCGTTGGCCTGCCCGAGAGACAGCGCGCCGATTCCGCCGACGGCGCCCGCCAGCAGCGCACGGCGGTTGAGGAAGAGATGCTCCGGAGTCACCTGGCTTTCCGGTATCTCCCAGCCGCGGCGGCGAATGATATTCATCGCATGTCTCCAGATTGGCCCTCGTCAGGATGACATACGCAGCCCGATCCATCGCCGCAAATCACGCATCCGCGAAACAAAAATGATGGTTTCGGTCCGTAACAAGCGGCGGGCCAAGTCCGAATAGCTGCATGGGACTCGTGCGCGGCGCGCGGCAGCGCGAGTCGCCAGCGGTGCCGGTTCCCTAGTTTCGACAGCGAGCCCGACGTCAGCGCAAATGCGCGGCGACGATCGCGCGGCCGGCTTCGATGAAGTTGCAGGCTGGCCCTTCGTGCCCCGTGCTCTGGGTGCAAACCAGCGCGCCTTCGAGCAGCATGAACAGCTGATCGGCGAGAAGTTCCGGTTTCTCGGCCCCCGCCTTACGGCACAGGGCGGCGAGTTCGCCGCGGCCATCCTGCTTGCACTGCTCGATCACGCAGCGCGCCGGATGCCCCTTCTCCGGCAATTCGACAGCCGCATTGGCCAGCGCGCAGCCCCGCGATTTCGGATCGCTGACGTTGCGTGCGGCCTCGCCCAGCCAGGCCTCGAGCTGCGCGCGCGGGTTCCCCGGATGCGCGATTTCCAGTTCCGCCCAGACGCCGTGCTTCTCGGCCGCCAGACCGCGCAGATATTCCGCCACCAGCGCGTCCTTCGAATCGAAGTGGCGATAGAGCGTCATCTTGTTGGTGCCGGCGGCCTCGGCGATCGCATCGACGCCGACCGCCCGGATCCCGTGGCGATAGAACAGGTCCCGCGCCGCGGCGATGATCCGGTCGCGGGGCGGAAGCTTTTCTGAAACCTCGAGTTTTTCAGCGGTCATGGCGAACAAGTCGGCTTTGTTGTTCCTGACCCCTTGACAGGGGTGTTACCGGTCAGTAACTAGCAGGTGTTACCGGTCAGTACCATAGTCAAGTGGTGCCGGCCAGTCCGAAATCCCCCGACCGGAGCCTTGACCATGCATTTCCCCATCTACGGCAATTACACCGCAACCGAAAGGGCGGCTCGGATCCGTTCCTTGGCCTTTCCTGAGATTCTCGCCGATCCGCTGGTGCGCATGGTGATGAAGGCCGACGGGGTCGATCCGGGAACGCTCGCCAGCGAGCTGTCCGGCATCGCAGCCACCCTCGAACCGGTGGACGCCGAAAGCGAGCGCTGTCCCCTGATGGCCTGCTGCTGACCCCCTTCTGACGTGGCGTTGCCTCCCGCCACGCCACTGCGCCGGACGGTCTCGTCG
>JAEZBA010000612.1 GCA_023430245.1 Pseudomonadota bacterium | reverse complement strand
GCCGCGGTGCAGCAGCCCGATATGCGGGTCGACGCGCTCGACGATCTCGCCGTCGAGTTCGAGCACAAGCCGCAGCACGCCATGGGCGGCCGGATGCTGCGGGCCGAAGTTGATGGTGAAGTTTCTTTCGCCGGAGGTTTCGGCCATCTCGTTATCCCTTGGCCTCGTCGCCACCAGGCGCAAATTGCGCAAACACTTCCGCACCGGTCATGTTGTGGGTCTTGTTGGCGAAGTCGTAATAGGCCGGCTTCTCGTCGATGAAGATCTGCGTCGTGAAGGAGATATCTTTCACATCATCGAACGCTTCGGCCGACACGAAGTACGAGTTTCTGTCGATCAGCCGGTAATAGAGCGGCGTGCCGCATATCTTGCAAAAACCACGCTCCGCCCATTCGGAGGATCGATATGCGCCGACGTTCGCCTCGTCCTCGACCTTCAGCGAGGTGCCGCAGTCGCGCACCATGAACGGACCCGCCGTCCAGCGCCGGCACATGCTGCAGTGACATGTCCCGACCTCATCATCCGCCGGGATCGCGGTAAATCGCACCGCGCCGCAGAGGCATCCGCCGGACTGCTGCTGCACCGATGCCATCACGCCGCCCTCGCCTTCAGCGCCTTGTCGGCGACACGCGCATTGAACTTCTCATAGTTGACCACGGCACGCTCGTGCCGGCCTTCGCCGATCATATCTACACCGTCATGACCGCGTACGAAGAAGCTGACCTTCTTGCCATCCACGCCGGTGCACTCGCATTCGACCGTCACCGTCATGCCGGGTGGCGTCGCGGCCAGATGGCTGAAATCGACATGCACGCCGAGCGAGCCCTCGCCCGGATCGAGATGCATGTTGAGCATCTCCGTACAGCACCATTCGAACAGGCCGACCATGTAGCCAGTCGCGAACACCCGCGGCATGGCGCGGAACATCGGCGATTCCGGATAGAATTCCGGCACGGTCTGCTGGTCGGTGATGGTGAAGCTGAGCGTGTGCTTCAGGCCGGGCTTGAGCGTATCCCTCATGAGGACACCTTCTTGTCCGGCTCGCCGGTCAGCTTATTGCCCTGCGCACTGGCCTTCTCGTCGCCTGGCAGCCGGTAATCAGTGCCCTCCCACGGAGAGAGAAAATCGAAATTGCGGAATTCCTGATTGAGCCGCACCGGTTCATTGACCACGCGCTTCTGCGCATCGTCGTAGCGCACCTCGACAAAGCCGGTAAGCGGGAAGTCCTTGCGCAGCGGATGGCCCTCGAACCCATAATCGGTGAGGATGCGGCGCATGTCGGGATGGCCGGTGAACAAGACGCCGTAAAGGTCGTAAGCCTCTCGCTCGAACCAGTCGGCGCCGGGAAATTCGGAAATGATCGACGGCACCGGAGTCACTTCGTCGGTGGCGACCTTCACCCGCACACGCGCATTCTGCTTCGGGGACAAGAAGTGATAGACCACGTCGAAGCGCTGCTCCCGCTGCGGATAGTCGACGGCGGTCGCGTCAATGAAATTCCAGAATTGCAGGCGCGGATCGTCGCGCAGGAACCGCACGACCGCCAGGATGTCGGCAGCGTTCGCACGGACATTCAGTTCGCCGAACGCGATCTCGTAGCCGGTCACAGCACCCGGAAGCCCGGTGCTGATCGCCTCGCCGATGGCCTGCAGCTTTTCACTCATCTTCAGCGCTCGATCGTTCCGACCCTGCGGATCTTCTTCTGCAGCAGCATCACGCCATAGAGCAGCGCCTCGGCCGTGGGCGGGCAGCCCGGAACTTAGATGTCCACTGGCACGATGCGGTCGCAGCCGCGCACGACAGAGTAGGAGTAGTGATAGTAGCCGCCGCCATTGGCGCAGCTTCCCATCGAGATGACGTAGCGCGGCTCCGGCATCTGGTCGTAGACCTTGCGGAGCGCCGGTGCCATCTTGTTGGTCAGGGTGCCGGCAACGATCATGACGTCGGACTGGCGCGGTGAGGCGCGCGGGGCGAAGCCGAAGCGCTCGGCGTCATAGCGCGGCATCGACATCTGCATCATTTCGACGGCGCAGCAGGCCAGCCCGAAGGTCATCCACATCAGCGAGCCGGTGCGCGCCCAGGTGACGAGGTCGTCGGCGGTGGTGACAAGGAAGCCCTTGTCGGCCAGTTCCGCATTGAGGCCGGTGAAAAACTGGTCGTCCGCGCCGACCGGCTTGCCGGTGTGCGGGTCGAGAATGCCCCTGGCCGGGGCTGAAACAACGGCGCTCATGTGCAGCTCGCTAGTCCCATTCGAGCGCCCCCTTCTTCCATTCGTAGATAAAGCCGATGGTCAGAACGCCAAGGAAAACCATCATCGACCAGAAACCGAATGCCCCCAGTTCGCCGAACGTCACCGCCCAGGGGAACAGGAAGGCGACTTCGAGGTCGAAGATAATGAAAAGGATGGCAACCAGATAAAACCGCACGTCGAATTTCATGCGTGCGTCATCGAAGGCGTTGAAGCCGCATTCGTAGGCGGACAGCTTTTCCGGGTCCGGATTGCGGTAGGCGACGAGGAACGGCGCGACCAGAAGGGCGAGCCCGATTCCCAGCGCAACCGCGATGAACACCACGAGCGGGAGATAGTCCTGCAGCAGGTCGCTCATCTGTCTCCTCACAGGGCTGCGGGGCCGATCCGGCCGGCCAAAACCCCGTCCGCGGGCATCTGCCGGCGAACCGGCGGATTGCCCTCCTAAGCCCCAGCCCAGATTCGTTCCAAGAAGGAAGTTGCGGCAGCCTTAGCGCAGGGCTTTTGCCCCCGCAAGCGCCCGAAAAGTCTCAGAATGGCAATCGTCGCTCCCGGCCGCGGCGGGCAATTCGCAGGTCCGGTCGCGGGTTTGCGTTTAGCCTCCGCCGCGGCGCCATGCGCCTTGGTGTAGCGGTGCGACGGCCGCTTTCCAGTCTGACTGAAGGGAGCAAAAAGTTGGGCCTCGTTCGGTGTTCAGGAGCGAGCGCGCCAGGTTCCGGACCAAAAATTGCCGCCGCGCAGACAAAGCTTCGTCCAAACAATCTGCAAATCGGACAAGTCCCACAGCGCGGAGAGTCACCGGGTACTGGGCCCTGCCCCATTTTCGCATTGGGTCCACTTAGTTCCACCCGACCACATCAAACAACATGCCGGGGTTCAATCGCGCTTTATTTTCTCTCGATTTCACAATGATGGGAACAAGGCGCTTCTATTCAAATTCGAATCACGGCGGTTTTGTATAAAGGCCGCGCCAAGTGTGACACGACGCGAATTGCTTCGGCGGGATGCTTGCGACAAGATTAAGGATGCGCGTGACTTCAGGAAACCCGATTCGATTCGTGATCGCGGCTGCCGCTGCGGCAGCGATCACGTGGTTCGTGATCCCGTCCCCGATTATCGCAACATCCGCCGCCGCAGCGGAGGATGGTTACGCGCTTTCGGCGCAGGCCAAAAAAAAGGCAACCAAGAAAAAGAGCACTGGCAGTCAGGCCGCAAAGCCGGCCGCCGGTTCGGACGGTCCGATACCGCGCACCGCTTTCTCCGCGGCCGACCAGAAGGCTGCGGCCATACCGGGCATGCCCGATGCGCGCTTCTGGGCCGATTCGGAAAGCGAATATCTACGTGCGCTGCCGCCGAAGCCGGGCCCCTGGCTCATTCTCTCCACCGGCGGCGAGGACGGCGCCTTTGGCGCCGGTCTGCTGAGTGGATGGTCCAAAGCCGGCACCCGTCCGGAATTCTCCCTGGTGACAGGCGTGAGTACGGGCGCGCTGATCGCGCCCTTCGCATTTCTGGGATCGCGCTATGACGAGCAGCTGCGCGACTCCTACACCACGATCAGCGCCATCGATATTTTCGAGGTCGGCGGCAAGGGCGAGAGCTTCCTCGATACCTGGCCGTTGCACCGGCTGATCGAAAAGCGGATCACGCCCGAGCTTCTCAAGGAAATCGCCGCCGAGCATGCGCGGGGACGGCGCCTTTTCATCCTCACCACCAACCTCGATGCCGGGCGGCCGGTGGCATGGGACATCGGGGCGATCGCGACGAAGGGCGACAAGGCCGCGCTCGATCTGGTGCGCAAGGTCATGATTGCCGCAATCAGCATTCCCGGCGCATTCCCGCCCACCTTCATCGAGGTGGAAGGCAACGGCCGCAAATTCGCGGAGATGCATGTCGACGGCGGGCTCGCCGGCCAATTTTACATCGCGCCCGATTCCATGCTCGTCAGCACCGCGACCGCCAAGCTGCCGGCGACGGACTTTTATATTATCGCCAACATGAAGCTTGATCCGGACTTCCAGCTGACCGAGCGCACGACACTCAGCATCCTCGGGCGGACGGTCAGCGCGGCTATCAAGTTCGTGACACGCAATGCGATCGACCGCGCCTATGCCACCGCATTGCGCAGTGGCATTGGCTTTTATGTCGCTTATGTGAATAAGGATTTCAGCGCGCCCGCACGCGGGCCGTTCGATCCGGATTATATGAAGGCCCTGTACGACGTCGGATATGCCCGGGGCGCCGGTCCCGACCCATTCCTGCGTCAGCCTAACGACTATTCCATTCAGCCGGAGAAGGCGGCCCGATAGCGCCGCCGCCCAAGGGGTAAAACATGATGCTTGCACGATTGGCGCTTGCGGGAATGCTGGCTTTCGCGGCCATCCCGGAGGCCTCGGCCGCCGCCAAAGCGAAGAGGGCCAGCGGCGGCTTTGACGGCTTGTGGAGCGTTCTCATCATTACCGAGAAAGGCACCTGCGATCGCGGCTATCGCTATGCGGTCCGCATCAAAGGCGGGCGTGTCGGCCATGCGGACCCTGCCGGTTCGAGCTTCAGGATTTCCGGCAGCGTGGCGGGCAACGGCGCCACCCGCGTGAGCGTCGTGCGCGGAGACCAGAGTGCCAGTGGCACCGGGCGACTGTCTCGCGATGGCGGCGCCGGACGCTGGACCTCCTCCAAGGGCGAATGCTCGGGCATATGGCAGGCTGAGCGGCGCGGCAGCTAGCATCGCGCGGCGGCCGCCCTATCTTTAGCCGGCCTTGATCTCGCGCTCCTGCGCGCGACAACGGCACGGCGCGAAGGATGGCGAACGTTTTTTCGAACATTGTCGAGCAGGCGCGCCTGACCTCACAGGCGCT
>JAEZBA010000671.1 GCA_023430245.1 Pseudomonadota bacterium | reverse complement strand
TCGGCAAGGGCGACCGCGTCGCGATCCTGTGCGGCAACCGGCCGGAATTTCTCGATCTGTTTCTTGGTCTCGGCTGGATCGGCGCCATCTCGGTGCCGATCAATGTCGCCGCCCGGGGACCGCAGCTCGAACACATGCTGAAGACATCCGGCGCGCGTCTTCTGGTGCTGGAGCGCGAGTTGCTGCCGGCGCTGGAATTCGTGAACTTCCCGGCGCTGCAGGTCGAGGCGATCTGGGTGATCGATCCGGACGGCGATAGGCCGGCGGATCATCAGGGCATTCCGGTGCGGCCGCTGCCTGCACTTGCCGAGGCCGTGCCGCCGGCCGACCTCAAGCCGCACGATCTGCTCACCATCCTGTTCACCTCGGGCACCACCGGGCCGTCGAAGGGCGTGTGCTGTCCGCATGCGCAGTTCTTCTGGTGGGGATTTTATGTTCTGCGCCAGCTCGCCCTGCGCGATGGCGACGTGCTGCACACCACGCTGCCACTATTTCATGTCAACGCAATGGCGACCTTCTTCCAGGCGCTGCTGAATGGCTGCACGCTGGTTGCGGAGAAGCGCTTTTCCGCATCGAACTTCTGGCCCGCGCTGGTGTCGTCAGGCGCGACGGTGACGTATGTGCTCGGCGCCATGGTGCCGATGCTGCTGTCGCGTCCGCCGTGTCCCGAGGAGAAGCAGCACAAGGTGCGCGTGGCGCTGGCGCCCGGCGTGCCGGCGCATCTGCACGAGGTCTTCACCGTGCGCACCGGCATTGTGCTGCTCGACGCCTATGGCGCGACCGAAAGCAACGCAACGATCGGCACCACGATCGATACGCGGCGGCCCGGCTGGATGGGCAAGCTGTTCGACGGCTTCCAGGCCCGCGTTGCCGACGAGGACGACAACGAAGTGCCGGACGGCACGCCCGGCGAACTCCTGCTGCGCGCCGACGAGCCGTTCGCGATGGCGACCGGCTATATCGGAATGCCGGACAAAACCGTCGAGGCCTGGCGCAATCTGTGGCTTCACACCGGCGATCGCGTCGTGCGCGATGCAGAGGGCTATTACAAATTCATCGACCGGATGAAGGATTCGATCCGCCGCCGCGGCGAGAATATCTCCTCGTTCGAGGTCGAGCGGGTGATCATGTCGCATCCCGCGGTCGAGATCGCGGCGGTGTTTCCGGTGCCGTCCGATCTCGCCGAAGACGAGGTGATGACGACGGTGGTGGTGAAAGACGGTGCGGCGCTCGACGGCGCGGAGTTGATCCGCTTTTGCGAGGGCCGGCTGTCGTACTTCGCGATTCCGCGCTTCGTGGATTTCGTCTCCGAGCTGCCACGCACCGAAAGCGGCAAGGTGCAGAAATTCAAGCTGCGTGAACAGGGCCGGTCGCCGGTCACGTGGGATCGCGAGGCGGCAGGGATCAGGTTGAAGCGGTAGTACGGCGTTAGGTTGATTGGTCGGCGGCGTCTGATCCGTCATCCTGAGGCGCGAGGCGCAAAGCGCCGAGCCTCGAAGGATGGACGGCCAAAAGCGGGCCGTCGCCCTTCGAAGCCGCGCAGACGCGGCCACCTCAGGGTGACGGGTCCAACACGGGAATTCTAGTATGGCCATATCCTGGTTCTGCCAATGGGACGCCAAAGACGGAACGAAGGACGGAGCAAAACCCGTTCTCGACGAACATGACCGTCAAGGTCTGGTCGCGCTGATCCGCGGTGTTCCTCGTCTGATCGAAGGACACATCATGACGCCGGTCGCGGCGCATGACCCGCATTACGCGGACGATCTGCACGCGTCGCCGGCGCTGATCCTGCAGCTCGAATTCGCCGAGATCGCCGATCTCGAACAGGCGCTGCTGCCGCATGGTTACCTTCAGGCGCTCGCGCATGAGGATCTGCTGCCGAGCCTGCACGGCACCGTCGCGAGCCATCACGCGATGCTGACGCGCCGCTATCCGGTGGCAGAGCCTCCGGGCGAAGCGTCGCGCGAACTCCTGAGCTACATGGTCGAATATGCGGGGCCGGCCAAGGACGAGAATGCCTGGCACCTGTTCTATGTCACCGGGCATCCGCCGCTGCTCGCGAAGTTTCCCGGCATCCGCAAGATCGAAATCTACACGCCGGCCACCGTCATCTCTGCCTTGCCGTTCGCGGTGCGGCGTTCGATGCAGCGAAACAAGACCGCCTGGGACAATGCCGAAGCGATGAACGCGGCGATGGCGAGCCCGGTGCGCGCAGCGTTGCGGAAGGACTTTCACAGCTTCCCGGAATTTGAAGGCGCCGCGGCGCATTATCCGTTCCGCACAATCTCGGTGCGCGTCGATCGTTTCAGGGCGTGATTAACCTTAAGGCTTTGTGCCGCTGACGGCTGCAATACAAAATGAACCTCTGCGGGCTCAAATAGGTACACTGCAAGAATAACAAGAGCAGGCGCGAACAGAGTGGAGAGGGCACCGGCCGATGCCGGATGCCCTGGTGTTGGAGTTGAGGATGTCTGGCAGTCCGTTGCGTCACCGGATCGGACAGGGTGAGCCGATCGGGTTATTCTGGATGACGCTCGGCTCATCCACCGTGCTGGAGCTTGCGGCGCAGGCGAAGCCCGATGCCGTCGTGATCGATGCGCAGCACGGGCTGTGGGACCGCACCTCGCTGGAGCAATCGGTCGGTGTGGTGATGAGCACGGCGCCGGTGCTGGTGCGGGTCGCGGAGAATTCGCCGCTGGCGATCGGCCAGGCGCTCGATGCCGGCGCCGAGGGCGTGATCGTCCCGCTGATTGAAACCGACGAAGAAGCGGCAGCCGCGGTCGCAGCGGCGCGCTTTCCGCCCGAAGGCACCCGGTCCGGCGGCGGCGTGCGCCCGCTCAGCCGCGATTTCGGCCAATATTATCTCGACTCGATCCGCCGCACCGTGGTCGGCGTCATGATCGAGACCGTGCGTGGCGTGCGCAATGCCGCGGCCATCGCCAACACGCCGGGCGTCGATTTCGTGCTGATCGGCACCGGCGATCTCGCAATCTCGCTCGGCGGTTTCCCGCATGTCGATGCCCGGCATGGCGAGGCCTGCGCCAGCGTGCTGCAGGCCTGCAAGACGGCCGGCGTCGCCTGCGGCATCTTCACCCTCAATGTCGACGCCGCGATGGCGCGCCGCAAGGATGGCTATCCGATCGTGGTCGTGGCCAACGACATCGACATCGTGGCCGGCGGCTTTGCCCGCGCCATGAACACCTTCACCGGCAAGGGCGCGCCGGCTAAGTCCATTGCCAGGGACTCGACCGCGCCGGTAGGCTATCTGGCCCGGAACGACGTGCAAAACGAAGAGGATAACAACGTGTCCGACCTTCTGTTGAAATTCGCCTCCTTCATCGCCGATGGCAGCATTCGCGTTGTCGACCTGACTCAGACTTTGAAGCCGTCGACCCCGGTGATCCAGCTGCCGCCGCCCTTCGCGCCGACCGATCCGTTCCGCATTTCGGAAATCTCGCGCTACGACGATCGCGGCCCCGGCTGGTACTGGAACAACATCGCCTGCGGCGAGCATACCGGCACGCATTTCGATGCGCCGGCGCATTGGGTGACGGGCCAGCATTATCCCGACGGCTATACCGACACGGTGAATGTGCAGCGCTTCATCGCTCCCGCCGTGGTGATCGACTGCAGCAAGGAATCCGCGGCCGACGAGAAATTCCTGGTCGAGCCGTCGCATATCGAGGCTTGGGAAGCCAAGCACGAC
>JAEZBA010000604.1 GCA_023430245.1 Pseudomonadota bacterium | reverse complement strand
TGCGAAGCCTGTCGCGGGTTTTCACGCGCTGCGAGTTTATCAAGGATGCGTTTGCAGAGCACCGCACGCATTGCGCGAAGGTGGAGCGTCGCGATGTCCAATGGCCGGCGGATCACCGACTTTCGTGTGGAAGACTGCAGGGCCCACGCGCTGAGCGGTTGAGTCCCGTCTAGCACTGGGATCATGTTCCTCGCATCGGTGGCTGCTGCCGCTTTCCCTCCTAGGGGAAGTCCTGCGCAACTCCGCCACCGGTCATTGTTGCTGAACATACCCGCAAGTTGTTTTGGAAATGAAGTACCGAAGCGTAGATCACGGGCCCGGAATATCCTTGGCCGCCGTTGCCATCCTTATTGTCATCTCGGCGGTCGCGTTGAAGTATCTCGGGAGCTAACCGACCGACAGAGCTGCCTGGTCCGGCGACGCGCAAGTCACATTGCCGGGAGCAGGCCTCCCGATCCGGTCCGATCCGTACGACGGTTTGATTTGTGTCAACCGTTCCGCTCCCGCGCGCAATATGAACCTTTTGTGACGGATCGAGTGTGATAATGGCGGAGTCTGCAATGGCGGAATCGATCGGGGTCCGAACGCCGGCGTCGCGTGGCCGCGGCAATGGCAAAGCCAAGCGGATTGCGCGCCGCGTCAGTGAGGGCGATACAGTCGCCACGCTCAATCCAGCCAACATCAAGAACGAGATTGTCACCCGCAAGGTTGTGCGGCAGCGGATTGTTCAGGCCGCGACACTGAAGGAGCTGCTGGAGCAGCACGCCACGACAGCGCCGCCATCCGGCATGATCGCGCAATTGCGCACCCTGATGGATGGCGCATCGCCGGATGAACGCCGTGCGTTGCGCAAGCTGTTGACCAGCGCGCCCGAAGCCGGCGGCGGCACCGTCAGGATAGATCCCGACACCGAGTTGTCCGCAGGCTGGCGCACCGGCGCCTATCCGTACAAGAACCTGATGTCGCGGAAGTCGTACGAACGGCAGAAATACGATCTTCAGGTGGAGCTTTTGAAGCTCCAGGCCTGGGTCAAGGCGACTGGAGCCCGAATCGTCATTCTGTTCGAGGGGCGCGATGCGGCTGGCAAGGGTGGCGCGATCAAGCGCTTCATGGAGCATCTCAATCCGCGCGGTGCCCGCGTCGTGGCTCTGGAAAAACCGAGCGAGACCGAGCGAGGACAATGGTTCTTCCAGCGCTATGTGCAGCACTTGCCGACGCGCGGCGAAATCGTGCTGTTTGATCGCTCCTGGTACAACCGCGCTGGTGTGGAGCGCGTCATGGGCTTCTGCACGCCTGCGGAGTATGACGAATTTCTGAGGCAGACGCCGGAATTCGAGCGGCAGCTGGTGCGCAGCGGCGTGCATCTTTTCAAGATGTGGTTTTCGGTCGGGCGCGCCGAGCAGCGCCGCCGGTTCAAGGAGCGCAATCTGCATCCGCTCAAGCAGTGGAAGCTCAGTCCGATCGATCTGGAATCGCTCGATCGCTGGGACGATTACACGCGCGCCAAGGAAGCGATGTTCCTGCATACCGACACATCGGACGCGCCGTGGACGGTAATCAAGAGCGATTGCAAGAAGCGCGCGCGCCTGAACGCGATGCGCTTCGTTCTGGGCCGCATTCCTTATGACAATCGCGATCTGATCCGGATCGGGACAGCGGATCCGCTGATTGTGGGTCGGCCCTCGCTGGTGTCGAGTGTCGGCGAGGATCTGCTGGCCGGCGTGAATCAGGGCTGACCGCCGCTCGCCACGCAATGGCTGCGGCCGGCCGCTATGTCTTCGGCCAAGCCAGCAGATTGTCGCGCAGCTTGATCAGGTCGCGCTGCAGGCGCGCGAAGGATTCCGGATCGAGACCGGTCGCGTCGATGACGGCTTCGCGGCCACAGAACGCCTTCTCGAAAATCGTCTGGCCCTTGGGCGTTAGGTTGACGCGAACCTGACGCTCGTCCTCGCTGTCGCGTTTGCGCGTGACGTAGCCCATCGCCTCAAGCCGCTTCAGCAATGGCGTCAGCGTGCTCGATTCAAGAAACAGCTTTTCGCCGAGTTGGCTGACGGTCTGACCGCCGTGGTCGTTCAGCGCAACAAGCGTCACATATTGCGGGTAAGTGAGCCCGAGTTCGTCAAACAGCGGCTTGTAGACCTTGTGAAAGGCCAGATTGGTCGAATAGACCGCGAAGCACAGAAAATCGGGCAGCGATGCGGCCAGCGCGATATCCGGCGACTTCCCTTTACGTTTCAATTGCTTGGTCCTCCCGGCAGGGATTGGGCTCAATTGTCATAAATAAATCGTAAGCGATCTAATCGCAAGCGATTGACAGGGAGACCAAGGTGGCCTATTTTAATCGTACGATAATTAATCGCTCACGATATAACTCAAGCGACGCGACCCCGCCCGCTTTCCAAAGCGGCATGTGTTCGCGTCATCGACCCGAACGGCTTGCTGCATTTCGCACTCAAGGGCGTTGAATTGGCGACAGCTACGCCACAACGCGCAGACAGGAGAAAACACCATGGCCTACGCGACCACCAAAGACGGCGTCGACATCTACTTCAAGGATTGGGGACCGAAGAACGCCCAGGCGCTCATGTTCCATCATGGCTGGCCGCTGAGCGCGGACGACTGGGACGCGCAGCTTCTGTTCTTCGTCAATCGCGGCTATCGCGTGATCGCCCATGACCGCCGCGGTCACGGCCGCTCCTCGCAGGTCGCCGATGGCCACGACATGGACCACTATGCGGCGGATGCCGAGGCGGTGGTCGAGGCGCTCGATCTGAAGAACGTGGTTCATATCGGTCACTCCACCGGCGGCGGCGAAGTCACGCGCTATGTCGCGCGAGCGAAGCCCGGCCGTGTCTCGAAGGCCGTATTGATTGGCGCGGTGCCCCCGATCATGCTGAAGACCGCGGTCTATCCGGAGGGCTTGCCGATCGAGGTGTTCGACGGCTTCCGTAGCTCTCTTGCCGCGGACCGTGCGAGCTTCTATCGCGCCGTTGCCTCCGGGCCGTTCTATGGCTTCAACCGTCCGGGTGTCGAAACCCTGCCCGCGGTGGTCGACAACTGGTGGCGGCAGGGCATGATCGGCGGTGCCAAGGCGCATTACGACGGGATCAAGGCTTTCTCCGAGACCGACTTCACCTACGACCTCAAGGCCATCGACGTGCCGACCCTGGTGATGCATGGCGATGACGATCAGATCGTGCCGATCGGCAACAGTGCCAAGCTTGCCGTCAAGCTGCTCAAGAAGGGCGAGCTCAAAATCTATCCGGGCTTCCCGCACGGCATGGCGACGGTGAATGCGGAGACGATCAACGCCGATCTGCTCGCCTTCATCGAGAGCTAAG
>JAEZBA010000589.1 GCA_023430245.1 Pseudomonadota bacterium | reverse complement strand
AGGATATGCTGCGGCTGTGCGGCGCCGAACTGGTCGAGGTGCCCGCCCTGCCCTATGCCAATCCCAACAACTACCAGCATGTCGGGCGCAGGCTCGCCGAAGCGTTGAGCAAGACCGAGAAGAACGGCGTGCTGTTCGCCGACCAGTGGAACAATCTCGATAACCGCAAGGCGCATTACGTTTCGCCCGGCCCGGAAATCTGGCGCGATACCGCGGGCAAGATCGACGGCTTCATCTGCTCGGTCGGCACCGGCGGCACGCTCGCCGGGGTCTCGACCTATTTGCGCGAACAGAAGCCGGACATCGCGATCGGCGTCGCCGATCCGCGCGGCGCCGCGATGTATCACCTCTTCAAGGACGGCAAGCCGACGGTGACCGAAGGCGGCTCGATCACCGAAGGGATCGGCCTCGCCCGCGTCACGCCGATCATCCAGGACATCAAGGTCGACTACCCCTATCTGATCCCCGACGAGGAAGCGATCCCGCTGGTCTTCGACCTTCTCGAACTCGAAGGGCGTTGCCTCGGCGGCTCGTCTGGCATCAACATCGCCGGCGCGATCCGTCTGGCCAAGGATCTCGGCAAGGGCGCGACCATCGTCACCGTGCTGTGCGATTACGGCACGCGCTATCAGTCCAAATTGTTCAACCCGGACTTCCTGCGCTCGAAGAACCTGCCGGTGCCGGCGTGGCTGACGCAAAAGAGCAATATCAAGCCGCCATTTGTGTGAGTGAAACAATGACCGCCGAAGCAAAGCCCGCGAGCAGCGCGCTCGTCACCACGCAATGGCTGCAGGACCATCTCGATGCGCCCGACATCGTTGTGGTGGATGGCTCGTATTACCTTCCCGCCATGAAGCGCAATGCCCGCGAGGAATATCTCGCCGGCCACATCCCGGGTGCGGTGTATTTCGACATCGACGCGATTTCCGATCACTCGAACGACCTGCCGCATATGTTGCCATCGCCGGAAGCGTTCTCGTCGGCGATGCGCAGCATGGGAATCGGCGATGGCAGCACCATCGTTGTCTATGACGGCGTCGGCCTGTTTTCAGCGCCGCGCGTGTGGTGGACCTTCCGCACCTTCGGTGTGCGCGACGTCTACATCCTCGATGGCGGCCTGCCGAAATGGAAGGCCGAAGGCCGTGCGCTTGATTTCGGCGAAGTGAGACGCACGCCGCGTCATTTCACCTCGCGCTTCAATCGCGGCGCCGTGGCCGACGTTGACGACGTGAAGAAAGCGCTCGCGCATCCCGACATTCAGGTGGTCGATGCGCGCAGCGCCGGACGTTTCGCGGGCACCGCTCCCGAGCCGCGACCGGGACTGAAATCCGGCCATATGCCGGGGGCGCTCAACCTGCCCTTCGATACCCTCCTCGAAGACGGCCGGCTGGTCGCGCCGGAGCGGATCAGGGAGAAATTCGAGGCGGCCGGAGTCAATCTCGACAAGCCGGTGGTGACGAGCTGCGGTTCGGGGGTCACCGCTGCGGTGCTGTGGTTCGCGCTGGACGCGCTCGGCAAGGAGCCCAAGGCGCTTTACGATGGCTCCTGGACCGAATGGGCCTCGCGCGGCGATCTCCCGATCGAGACGAAGACCTAGGTTTTTCGCCGTCGTCCAGTCATTGCCAGCTTTTTTGCAGCGCAGCATCCTGCGGTTGGCGACGCGCGCTTTCGCGTGATAGACGCCTGCATGACCATGAATACGTCTTCTCAGCCAGAGCTTGCACCAATGCCGGTCGCGTCACCCGAAGTGACCGGGTTCTACCATGAGCAGACCGGCAGCATTGCGTATCTGGTCGTGGATCCCGCAACCGGGCATGGCGCCGTGATCGATCCGGTGCTCGATTTCGAGCTTCGCGCCGGACGGGTTTCGACCACATCCGCCGACCAGATGCTGAACACGATCGCATCGCGGCAGATCACCATCGACTGGATCCTCGATACCCATCCGCATGCCGATCACTTCTCGGCCGCGGCTTACCTGAAGGACAAGCTCGGCGCGCCGATGGCCATCGGCGAAAAGGTCGCCGACATCCAGAAGCTCTGGCAGGCGATCTACAACCTGCCGCCCTACTCCACGCAATACTGGGACCGCCTGTTCAAGGACGGCGACACCTTCAAGGTGGGTTCGCTGGATGCGCGCGTGATGCTGTGCGCGGGACATACACTGGCGTCGATCACATACGTCATCGGCGACGCGGCATTCATTCACGACACGCTGTTTCAGCCCGATTCCGGCACCGCGCGCGCTGACTTCCCCGGCGGCAGCGCAGCTGTGCTTTACGATTCGATCCAGCGCATCCTGGCGCTGCCGGACGACACGCGGCTGTTCACCGGTCATGACTACAAACCGGATGGCCGGCCCGCACAATGGCAATCCACCGTGGCGCAGCAGAAGGCGCACAACACCCATGTCGGCGGCGGACGCGACCGGGACTCGTACATCAAGCTGCGTGAGGCGCGCGACAAAACCCTGCCCCTGCCCGAACTGATGCTGGCAGCACTGCAGGTCAACCTGCGGGGCGGACGGGTGCCGGAGCCGGAAGACAACGGCCGCTCCTATCTGAAGCTACCGTTGAACGCCTTTTGATGGCAGTCCCGGCGGGGGCCCCCCCGGGGGCCACACCACGG
>JAEZBA010000595.1 GCA_023430245.1 Pseudomonadota bacterium | reverse complement strand
ATGAGCCGATGTGAATGACGTTGCCGGATGTGCTCATGGCATAGAGCGCGGGCGGGCGTTCGCCGTTCCAGATCAGGTCGGCATAGCAATCGTCTTCGAAAACCGGGACGCCGTATTCCTCCGCCAGCGCCAGCAATTGTTTGCGGCGTTCGATCGGCATGATGGTGCCGGTCGGGTTCTGCACGGTCGGGATCGTGTAGATGTATTTCGGCCGTATGTTCTGGGCCTTCAGTGCTGCCAGCGCGTCGGCGAGCGCGTCCATCCGCATCCCACTGTCATCGACGGGGACGCCCACCACGTTGAGGCCGGCGCGCTGGTAGCGGGTCAGCATGCCCTGATAGGTATCGCGCTCGACGATCACCGTGTCGCCCGGCGCCAGCAGCGCGCCGTTGATCAGGTCGAAGGCCTGCAGCGAACCGGAGACCAGCAGGATGTCGTCTGCGCTGCAGGCGATCCCGGCATCGCGTTTGAGTTTCTCGGCGAGAAAGTCACGCAGCGGCCGGTAGCCCTGCGGACCGTTGGCGACACCGTAATAGGCGAGGCTGCGACCCTCGCGCCGCAGCACAGCATCGGTGGCGGTGACCAGCCCGTCGAGCGGCAATTGTACGGGATCGTTGTTGCCGCCGGTGAAATTGTATCGTGGCGACCCTGTCCATTTCGCCGCCGGCGGCGGTGATCCGGGCGGCAAAAGCGGCGTGAAGTCGAAAGCGGCCATGTCGTTTCATTCTCCCGGCGGCAGGGCCGCGACGGTAGAAGGCGGATCGACAGGCCGCAAGCTTGCGCGTGGCTCAGGTCCGCTTCGGGCCCTTACCGGCACCGCGGGTATAACGCGACCGGATCGCGACGCTATTCGGAAAAATGCGCGCGAGATCGCGATCTCGCGCGCGCGGTTGGAGTGAAATCGCCGGTAGCTATTTCGCCGCCGTCACCATGATCTCGACGGTATATTGCGGCGCAGCGAGCCGCGCCTGCACGGTGGCGCGGGCCGGGGTATTGCCTGGCGATACCCAGGCGTCCCACACCGCGTTCATCTCGGCGAAGGTGTCCATATTCGCGAGCCAGATATTGGCGGAGAGCAGCTTCGATTTGTCGGTGCCGGCCTTGGCCAGATGGCTGTCGATGGTGGCGAGAATCTCCTTGGTCTGGTCGGTGACGCTCTTGCCGCCGCTTTTCTCCGCAACAACGCCAGCCAGGTAGACCGTATCGCCGTGGATGACGACCTGGCTCATCCGCGGCCCGACTTCGTGACGTTCGACTTTCATGGCATTCCCCGTGGTTGCTGTCGCATTGCGGCAGCCTTCCTGAGGCAGCGGACTCCGAATTGCAACTGTCTTGCCAAGAGCCTTGGATTGCCAAATGGCTTCGGGATGCAACAGCTTGGAATTGCAACAGATCAAGCCACCGCCGGTGACGCTTTGTTAAAGCGCTTTTCAGCTCTGCTCAGGCGGCATGTGTCTGCCCGAGCCGAATGCTGATAGATTGTTGCGCGATTCATTGGCGAGGAGGCGGCGATGCCTGTGGCTTTTTCGGTAGACCCTGAGACCCTGCGCAAATTCAAGCTCTGGTTCAAAATCTACGGCGGAATCCTGATTCTTCTGGGCGCTATCGCGATCATCCTGCCCGGGATCGCGACGCTCGCCACCACCATCACGGTGGGGTGGCTGCTGATTGCCGGCGGCGTTTTCGGGCTGATTTCGGTGTTCCAGTCCGGCACTGGCTCGCCGGGCTTCTGGTGGAATCTCCTGACGGCGATCCTGTGCGTGGTTGCGGGCGGCGTGATCCTGTTCAACCCGATCCAGGGCGTGCTCACCCTGACCATCATCCTGGCGGCCTATCTCGTGGCTACCGGCATCGCCAAGGCCTTCATGGCGTTCCACTTTCGCAGCTCGATCCCGAAGGCCTGGGGCTGGATGCTGTTCTCGGCGCTGGTCGATATCGCGCTCGGCGTCATCATCTTTGCCGGCCTGCCCGGCAGCGCGATCTGGGTGCTGGGCCTGCTGGTCGGGATCAATCTGCTGTTCACTGGCGTCGCCCTGATCACGGCGGCGATCCATTGTGAAAGCGCCAATACCCCGCCGGAGCCCAGTGCGGCCGCGAAGGCTTGACAGTCCTTACATCGAGAACTCCGGCGCGGCGCACGGTCGCGCCGGGGAACTTCTGTTCACACACTCTTATTGATCTCGTATCCACGGATTTTGAAAAGGACCTTCGGCGATGGGCTGGTTTTCCGACGACATCGAAACCATGGAGCATCTGTTCGTCCATTCGCTGCAGGACATCTATTATGCCGAGCATCAGATCGAAAAGTCGCTGCCCGACATGATCGAGAAGGCGTCAGATGCCGAACTGAGGCGCGCCTTCCAGATGCATCTGCGTCAGACCAGGGCGCAGATCAAACGGCTTGACCGCGTCTTCAAGAAGATCAAGCGCACACCGCAAGGCACCAAATGCCCGGCGATCGATGGTATCCTCGACGAAGCAAGCGATATCGCCGGCGATGTCGGCGACAAGCTGGTGCTGAATGCGGCGCTGATCGCGGCGGCGCAGGCGGTGGGGCATTACGAGATCACGCGCTACGGCACCCTGACGTCATGGGCGAAGCTGCTCGGACATACCGAGGTGGCGAAGATTCTGTTCATGAGTCTCAAGGAAGAGAAGGACACCGACAAGAAGCTGAACGACATCGCCAAGCGCAAGATCAACAAGAAGGCGCTGGCAAGTCAGCCGAAGCCGCTGACGGTCGAGGAAAAGCTGGAAGAGGCGATGATCGGCATCCCGGTGATCGGGTAAGCTTCAGGCGTCTGCGCCGCAGGCCACCGACACATCAGCGCTCCGTGGAGAGTTACACTTATGACCAGACTGCGGAATGCCGGCTTGGTCGTTCTCGCGATCGCCTCTGCCGCAATCGTGGCGCTGCCTGACGCCGCCGAGGCGCAACGGCGATCGCGGCCGCAGACCGAATGGTGCCTGCGCGGTCCGACCGGGGGCATGGCCTGCCTCTACAATACGTTCGACCAATGCCGGAAAGCCGCGCACGGCACCGGCGGCTCTTGCCGGCGCAATCCGCGTTTCAAGCGGTAACGTCACTAGTTGCGCTACAGCATTTATTTGGCTGCCGCCCGCAGCGCCGAGTTCAGTGCGCGCGACAACGTCTGCTCGTCATAGGGCTTGCGGATGGTCGGCGCGGAGAACGATTGCGGCACCATAATGTTGTCGCCATAGCCGGTGGCGAAGACGAACGGAATCTCTCTGCGCGCAAGCTCTTCGGCGACGCTCAGCGAGGTTTCGGTGCCGAGGTTGACGTCCAGAACCGCGGCGTCAGGATTGAAGCTGGCAAGTTTGCGCAGTGCTTCGGCCGGGGACGCCGCGGTCTCGATCACGCCGGCGCCTTTGCTCGCCAGCATCATTTCCGCGTCCATCGCGATGACGAGCTGGTCCTCGACCAGCAGAATGCTGAGGCCGTCCAGCGTTTCGCTCGCGGTGTCGTCCGTTGTTCGGAGCTCCTTGCGCCGTTCGGCGGACAGCGCCTTGGAAATGTATTTTCCGGGAATGAGAAAGCGCGCCCTCACGCCACCGGTTTCGAACCAGATGTCGCTCTCGCCGCCGAGATCGTAGGGGACGCTGCGATTGATGAGCACGGAGCCAAAGCCTTGCGAGCGCGGCGGCCTGACGGCAGGGCCGTCGCTTTCCTGCCATACGAGTTCACAGCCGCCTTCCCCGGTTCGGTGCCAGCGCACGCTCAGCTTGCCGCGATTGCCCGACAAGGCTCCGTATTTGGCGGCGTTGGTCGCCAGTTCGTGCAGGACCAGCGCCATCACCGAGAACGCGCGCGAATCAAGACCGATGTCTGGTCCGTCGAGCGTGATTGTGGAGCCG
>JAEZBA010000514.1 GCA_023430245.1 Pseudomonadota bacterium | reverse complement strand
CCGGCAATGAAATCCGATCAGCGGCGACAGCGAATAACGATAGAGCTGAATCAGCCCGCGGCCCGCATTTCGTGGTGCCGAGCGGACACACCGGGCGATATTCGAGGTGGCCGTTCTGGCCGATGGTACAGGCTCGGTCATGTCTGATTGCGTCAAAGCACCCTTGAAATAGGGACGATCTGGAACTTTACGACAAAGTTCCGGTGCGCACTTGTTGTCATGCTTTCGTTGCGGAGCAGCAATCAGGTCTGGACGCGAATCCCACCGGCATATTAAAAATTACGCAGGGTGACGGGTGATCCCGACAGACCGGCGGACAACAAGCCGGAACCTTGGTGGTGCGGGATTTCCGGGTAACCGGGGGATTTGCATGAAGCTGCGCCTGACCGGTGCGGTCGCACTGGGATGTCTCTTTGTGTCGTTCGCGGCGCCGGTCGCTGAAAGTGATCCGTCCCGTTCGGCTCCGATGCAATTCACGCTGCGGCAGGACGCAGTGAATTGCGATCCGAATTGCAAGGTCTGGATTTCGGCCACCGGAATGATCCGCGCCGATACCGCGCGCGATTTCGAAATTTTTGCCGCCAAGAACAATCTTCGCGGTTCAACCGTCGTCCTCAACTCCGAGGGTGGGTCGGTGCACGGGGCGATTGCGCTCGGCCGTTCAATCCGCAAGCTGAACATGACCACGACGGTCGGGCGTACCGTGGACATCAAAGGCGTAACCGATCCACGGATCGCGAGCATCGTTCCGAAGGCCGATTGCGAGTCGATGTGCGCCTTCGTTCTGCTGGCTGGTGCGAAACGCATTGTGCCGCCGGAGGCGCGGGTGCGCGTGCACCAGATCTGGCTCGGCGACCGCCGGGACGATGCCGCGGCTGCGAGCTATTCCGCCGAAGATCTGGTGCTGGTGCAGCGCGATATCGGTAAGCTCGCGCAATATACGATCGAGATGGGCGGAAGCGTCGAACTGCTCGAAGTGTCACTTCGTATTCCGCCATGGGAGCCGATGCGGTTGCTGAGCCGCGAGGAGATGCGGCGGATGAATCTCGATAATTCCGATGTCACCGACGCCCGCTCGTCGCAGCCGCAATCGACCACCAGCGCGAGCCCATCGCAGCTGCCGGTCAAGCGTATTTCTCTCACCGCACAGCCCGAACGCGGATGGGTCACGGCCGAACGCGCCGGCATGACCACGCTTGCCCGCAAACACCCTCTGACGGTGGAAGGCGAGGATCTCGGGACCATCGACCTGGCTTTCGCTTGCGGCAGCAATGCCGGCGAGTATCTCGTGCTTTATTCCGAGACCCGGCGTGGGACCGGTGCTGCCGCAGCGCCGCTGAAAAGCGTCGCATTGCGACTGGCCAACACTGTCGTTCCGATGTCGCTTGAGACGCCACGGCCGGTTCCGAATGAGGGTGAGGCGCTGTCAGTGGCGAGCGGGACTGTGACCGGGACGATGCTGCAGAATTTCGCATCGAGCCGGATGCGCTCGATCGTGATCGAAACCACAAGCGGTGATTCCGAAGCGGCGGTGATCCGTATCGGTAACAGCGGCGCGGCCGCCGGCGTGACACCGTTCATGGCGAGCTGCGCGCAGCAGCCGGCGCGTGCGGAACACGCGGTTCTGCAGGCTGGATCGCGCTAGCCCAAGCGTTGCCGCGAGCGGAGGCTTGAGACCTTACTCAGCGGCCTCCCTGGCGGCCGCGCGTTTCTTTTCGATCTGCTCGATCGCCGAGACAACAGCGTCGAAGGTCAGAAGCGTGGAGGCATGCCGCGCCTTGTAGTCGCGGACCGGCTCAAGCACCGCCACATCGGCCCATTTACCCTCGGGCGGGGCGCCATTTTCCTTCAGCATGCGCCGGACAGCCTCCCGGAGGGACCGCAATTCCCCAGCCTGCGAGCCGATCACATTGCGGGCCATGATCGAGGAGGACGCCTGGCCGAGGGCGCAGGCCTTCACGTCATGGCTGAAGTCGGTGACGGTATCGCCGTCCATTTTCAGGTCGACGGTGACGGTCGATCCGCACAATTTGGAGTGGGCGGTAGCGCTGCCATGCGCGTCGGGCATGCGTCCGATCCGGGGGATCGACCCCGCAAGCTCGAGAATCCGGGTGTTATAGACGTCATTCAACATGAGAAGAGCCGATGGTTCGGATCAGGAAACCGTATTTGTCTTGATCGGGTGACCGTCTATATATGGCCTCGGGACTGCAGCGTCCAAGCCCGGGGGAGAAGCCCGGGAGGATACCCGGGGCGCTGCCGGACCATGACACAGCCGGCGCCGCCGAGAGGGCGCCGGTCGAACGGAGAGATCATGGACGCGATCGTGAAGCCCTGGCCGAAGCATCCTGCAGCCTCCTCGCAGGCCCAGCCGGATCATGCGCGCGCGGCACCCGCGCCGCTCGAGACCCGGCCGACCCGCGAACAGGCCGAAGAGGCGGTCCGTACTTTGATCGCGTTCGCCGGCGACGATCCGGCCCGCGAGGGCGTGCTGGAGACCCCGTCGCGCGTGGTCGAGGCCTATGAGGAGATGTTCCGCGGCTATACCGAAAGCGCGGCCGACGTTCTCGACAAGACCTTTGCCGAGGGCGAAGCCTACGACGATTTCGTCCTGGTGCGCGACATCACCTTCAACTCCCATTGCGAACATCACATCATGCCGTTCTTCGGCAAGGCGCATATTGCCTATCGGCCGGTCGGCCGGGTGGTGGGGCTGTCGAAGCTCGCGCGCCTCGTCGACGTGTTTGCCCGCCGTCTGCAGACGCAGGAACATATGAGCGCGCAGATCATCACCGCCATCGACGAGATCCTGAAGCCGGCGGGCGTCGCGGTGATGATCGAGGCCGAGCATATGTGCATGTCGATCCGCGGCGTCACCAAGCCGGGCGCCCTGACGGTAACGACGCAATTCCGTGGGACGTTCCGCGACGATCCGAACGAACAACTGCGCTTTATGAACTCGGTCCGCTCGCGGTAGCGTCGGGCTCCGCTCGCTGTCCGGGTCTTCAGCGTAAAGCAAGGCGGCGGTCAAACGTCGTAGCCGGCATGAGAGCGAATTGCGGGCCTCGCGATTCCGGACTTCGCTAACGCTCATGCGGGTCACAGCCTCATACGTGGAGTCGCCATGGCTGCCTCAGCCGAGATCGAGGAAGGCACACGCCTCCTCCCCAAATTCGACGCCGACGGGCTGGTGACCGCGGTCGCAACCGATGCCGCGACCGGCGACGTGCTGATGGTCGCGCACATGAATGCCGAGGCGCTCACGAACACCATCCGCTCGGGCGAAGCGCATTACTACAGCCGCTCGCGCAAGAAGCTCTGGCGCAAGGGCGAGGAATCCGGCCATACCCAGCGCGTGGTCGAGATGCGCGTCGATTGCGATCAGGACGCGGTGTGGCTCCGGGTCGAGCAGAAGGGGCCGGGCGCCTGTCATACCGGGCGCCGCTCGTGCTTCTATCGCGCGGTGCCGCTCGGGCAGGCAGGCGAGGCGCCGCTCGAGTTTCGCGACGCCGACAAGGCGTTCGATCCGGCGGACGCCTACAAGCGGTAGGCGGCTGGCGGGAGCCTCAGCGTCCGGTTCCGCTGCGCGCGAGCAGCGCTTTGGCGCGCACCAGATGCGGCCGGTCGTACATCTTGCCACCGATGCCGACCACGCCCGCACCGGGCGCCGCTTCGAATGCGGCAACGATGCTACGCGCATGGGCGATCGCGTCCGCACTTGGGGTGAAGACCTCGTTGATGATCGCGACCTGTGCCGGATGGATCGCCATCTTGGCGGTGAAGCCGTCGCGGCGCGCCTCCTCGCATTCGCGGCGCAGGCCCGCCTCGTTCCTGAAATCGACATAGACGGTGTCGATGGCGGAGACCCCTGCCGCCGATGCGCCTGCAAGGCAGAGCGTGCGGGCCAGCCGGTACGGATCGAGGAAGCGGCCATTCTCGTCGCGATTGGCCTCGGCGCCTAGTTCGGCGGACAGATCCTCGGCGCCCCATGTCAGCGCGGTGAGGCGCGGGCTCGAGCCGGAGTAAGTGCCGGTGGTGAACAGGGAGGCCGCGGTCTCGGTCGCCAGTGCCACAATCCCGATGCTGCCATCGGGCAATCCGGCGATGGCCTCGCGCGCCGACAGCTTGGCATGCAGATGGGTCACGGACTCGCCGCCTGCCGCCTTCGGCAGCATGATCGCATCCGGACGTCCCGGCACGATGGCGTCGAGGTCGTCGTCGGTTAGCCCGGTATCCAGCGCATTGACGCGCACCAGCAGTTTTTGCCCGTTGCGCTTTGTACCCTGCAAGAAGGCGAGGGCGGTGGCGCGCGCTTGCGCCTTGCGATCCGTCGACACGGAATCCTCGAGGTCCACGATCAGCGCGTCGGCGCCGCTGGTCAGGCCCTTGTCGAGCTTCTTGTCGCTGTCACCTGGGACAAAAAGAAGAGAGCGCATTCAGGCGACCGGTCGCTTCTTGATGAAGGCCTGACGCTTGCATTC
>JAEZBA010000506.1 GCA_023430245.1 Pseudomonadota bacterium | reverse complement strand
CCTTGAACACATCGGAAGTCCGGGCCTTGACGTTGCCTTGGTGATGCGGCGCGTACGGGCGAACGTGATGAAATCGACAGGCAACCGCCAGGTGCCTTGGGATCACTCTTCACTCACCGATACAGTCGTCCTCGCCCCTGAAAGACCTGCAATTCTAAGCCCCGATCCAACGACGGCGCACAATCAATCTTTGGCAACCGCCCCAACCGTTCGACATGAATCCGAAGCGCTCTGCGACGGTTTCGCAGGTTTTCGTTCAGATCCCGACCGGCCGGCAGCTCATCAATGGCAGGACGACTACGTCAATATCCCTCTCCATCAGGCGCTTACACATTGCAAAAACGCGTTCGAGCGGGCCGGGAACGACAAAACCAGACGGCGCATGCTTGTACAGCTTGGCAGGACATATGCTTCATTGGGACGCGAAGCCGCGATCGAAAGATCGGATTTCACCACCGCGGACACCTTCTTCGCGGATGCTGTTCGACATTGGGAACAGGCTGCGCAAATGAACAGCGGGCAAGCCCACAATGTTCTCGGCGCTTATAAGCAAGGAGCCTTCACGCTCGAAACAGCAAAGGGCATTTACACGCCTTTCAAAATCGATCTGCAGGCTGCCTTCAAACACTACGTGCGCGCCGCCGATCTCGGCAATCCGACCGGCTTGACCAATGTCGGTCTGGTTCTGGTCGGCGTGGATGACCGGTTCAGCGTGCCGCTCGACCCGCGTCGAGGGCTTTTCTATCTTGAGCAAGGAAAACGGCTGGGCATCTCCGGGGCCTATTATGGAGCTGGCGTCGCCAAGCTTCGCGGATCGGGAACAGAACGGGACGAGCAAGCCGGCGTTCAGGACATTGCGGTCGCCTATTGCAAGAATGACCGGCGCGCCATCACCTTCTTCGAAAAGAACCGCAAGTACAGTGCGCCTAGCTGCGCCGGCGAGCAAATCGCAAGTGGCGAAAAGATATTTGCTTCTACCTTCCTACCGCCACGAGTGCCCGGCCCCTCGGCAGGCGGCCCCCTCTCAATCACCGCCCAGGCTTTTGACGGACACTGGTACAGTCCAGAATGGAAATACAGTTATCAGCTTAGCAAAGGGATCGGTACCGCGACCTCGACCAACAGCACAAACTTCAAGCCGGGCGACGTGATCCTGAAGATTCGGGCAACCGGCCCGAACAGCTTTGTCGGCGAGCAAATCTACCGGGATGGCCGCTGGTACAATATCAAAGGGTCCATGCGTCCCGATGGGAAACTGTACATTCAGGGCGACAAGAACGTGTCTTGGGCCATGGAACGCATCCGATAGATTCCGCCGCGGCGTTCACCTCAATTAGATCATTCAGAACCCCGTAATCACGCCACTGTCGACGAGCAGTCGGTTGAAGCGCCGCGCCTCGGCGCCGTCCCTGCACGGATAGAACATCCCCTGGCAGCGCTGCAGAATTCGCTTCTGCTCGGCGAAAGTCGAGTCGAGCGGAAGGCCGGCGGCCTCCTGGATCACCAGCGGCAGATAGGGCGCATCAAGCGCGGCGAGCGCCGACGACAGGTCGACCGGCGTGAAGTTGATGGCATCGATCGCATAATAGGCGCTGAAGAAGCGTGGATCGCGCGCCATGATGCCGTTCGCGATCTGATCGTCCGACATGTCAGGTTCGAGCAACCGTGGCGCGATCGCCGGCGGATGATCGCCGAACCGCACGATCAGGAAGGCCTCGTCCGGATAATCGCGCTTCAGTCTGGCAACGAAGGCGGCATAGTCGCGTGCGCTGATGCTCTGGCGCCGGACATACTCATCGGTCTCGGAATCGGTATTGAGCGGCTTCCAGCCCGGAGTCAGTTCGGGACGGTAACGCTTATCCCACGGGAAATGGTTTGCGGCGGTGTAGACGAACAGGAATAGCGGATCGTCACCGCGCTCCTTCCCGATCAGTCGCACGGCCTTGTCGAAGTAGAAGGAGTCCGGCTCGACATCACCCGCCCCCATCTCGCGGGCGTCGATCAGCCGATCGATTCCGGCGCTTTTCTGGAAGCGGCGGGCGCTGAGGAAGGCGCCATAGGCGGGATACAGTGTGAAGGTCTTGTAGCCGCAGCGGCGCAGCGCCTGTGGCAGCCCGCGCTTGATGCGGCCGGCGGCAAGACGCGTGACGTAAAAGCTCATGCGGCCGAAGGAGCGCGTCGAGAGTCCGGTGAGCACGTTGTATTCGGTGTACCAGGTCGGTCCGCCCGCGGCTTCGGTGATCAGCGTACGCGACTTGCCGTCGGCCGATGCGAAATGCCGGCCATAGCCATCAGGCACCTTCACGCCCGGCGCGCTACGGATGTCGAAACTCGACTCGTCGAGCACCATGATGATGTGCGGACGCTTGCCCTCCGGCTTGCACTCGTCGTCTGCCGGCAAAACTTTCATCCGGCTTGCCACGGCGCGGTCGAAATCGAGCCAGCCGCTGTCGCTCAGTTCCGACAGCGACACCACGGTAGAGCGCGTGAAGTTCGAGACGTGATTGACGCCCTGGAACGGCTCGTGTGGCTGTTCGGGGATTGCGTTCGACAGGCCAATAACGGCGGCGAGAGACGCAGCACCGACGATTGCGGTCGGCAACCGCGGAATTCTTGTGCGGTCGAGCCGCCACAGGGCGACGATCAGAACAAGTCCGCTGATCGCCGCCAATACCGAGACGAAGCGCAGACCGGGCATCACCGACAGCAGAAACGTCAGGCTGTCGGGGTCGATCACCAGAACGTCGAGGAAGGTCGCCGTCATCCAGGTGATCTTGAACTTGAACTGCGAGAGCAGGATCAGCAGCTCAATCAGCCCGAGCGAGATTGCAGCCGCGAGCGCAGCCCGCCGCACCAGCAACAGCAACAGGCAGTTCAGCAATATCCAGGTCAGTAGAGCCAAGCCTTGCCCGAACGACCCGATTTCTGTCTGGCCGATCCGGATCAGGGCAAACAGATGAAGCGCGGCGGTTACCGCGATCGACGGCCATGGCCCGCGAAACACGCGCTGCAGCGCCGAAAAGCGTTGCAAACAGAAGGATTTACTCAACATCGACATGGCTGCTGCAAACCCGCGCCCAACCGGAGCGAACGCCTCAATTTGTCATAATTCTGTAACGAAACTGTCATGACAAGCGTCGCCGCTGACGCAGGCTGGCGAAAAAAATCGCGCGATGCCGCTGGCGCGACTCCGCCGATGCGTTTAGATTGAAGCTGTTCCTGGTGAGGGAACGCCGTTCGTTCTTCACCCAGGAGCCGTCCAATGGACGCTGGCGCAAGCGCCCTTCAGCAGACCATCACCCTCAGGCAGGCCAAGAAGCTGGTTCAGTGCATGGCGCACGAGCAGAGCTTCCTGTTGCTGTCGCCTCCAGGCGTCGGCAAATCCGAGATGGTGTACCAAGCGGCGGCGGAAGCCGGCCTGCCCTGCCGATCATTGCTCGGCACCCAGATTGCACCTGAGGACGTCAGCGGCGTGCCGAAAATCGTCGGCGAGCGCTCGGTCTTCTGCCCGCCGCGGCTTCTTCTGCCCGAGATCGCGCAGACCTTCTGCCTGTTTCTGGACGAATTGCCGGCCTGTGCGCCGGACGTCCAGAAGGCGTTCTACTCGCTGCTGCTGGAGCGGCGTCTGGGCGAGCACGCCCTGCCCGCCGGCACCTGGGTGGTCGCCGCCGGCAACCGGCAGACCGACCGCGCGCTGGTGCGGGCGATGAGTTCGGCGCTGGTCAACCGCGTCACCATTCTCAATCTGCGGGTCGATGCCGACGAATGGCAGGACTGGGCGCGCCGGAGCGGCATCCGTGCCGACATCCGCAGCTACATCTCCTTCATGCCGGATGCGCTGATGCGCGAGGTGCCGCAGGAGCCGCAGCCATTCTCGACGCCACGCGCCTGGGCATTGCTGTCGCAGGCGCTCGACATGGCGGAGCAGTCCGGCATCCTCAATCCGGAGACCCGCCGCGCGCTGGCCTTCGGCCGCCTGTCCTCCGAAGATGCGGCGGTTTTCTGCGCACTCGCGGAAGAAGCGGTCGGCACCATGGCGCCGGTCGAGGCCTATATCGAACGGCCGGAGAACCTGCCCAGAGGCGAGACCGCGCGCTGGTTCATCCTCAATGCGATCCGCCAGAATGTCGCCGCCGGTCGGCTTGGCGCGGTGAAGCCGCGCGCGGTCTCGCGCTTCCTGCGAAGCCTGCCGACCGAAAGCCAGTTGATGCTGCTGACAGATCTGGTCGAGCAATGGGGCGCGCTTGGCGCCGACAAGGCAATGCTCGCGGTGTTGCGCACGGTGACCAAGCAATGAGCGTCGCCGCAGCAACAAGCGACCGCAACGCCGATCTCGCGACCCTGAAGCGGATCGAGAATGGCCTGCGCATGGTTGCGGTGCCGCTGCCGCATCTGGCGGGACTGGCCGCTGCCGTGCGCATCAATCTCGACTGGCGGGTGCCGACCATGGGGATATTCGCCTCGGGCCGGCTTGTCGCTAATCCCGGATTCACGGCCCGACTCAAGGACAACGAGCTCGTCTTTGTGCTGGCGCACGAGCTGCTTCATCTCGCGCTTCGCACCCATGACCGTGCCCGCGGCTCCGGCCGGCTCGAGTTCAACTACGCCCATGACTACATCATCAACGACATTCTGCGGACTGAACTCGGCTTCGCGACCATCCCGGCCGGCGGCCTCGACATGCCCGGCGCGCGTCAGCGGTCGGCCGAGGACATCGTTATCGAGATGCGTCGCAACGCCGACCTCATGCGCTCGCGCAGCCAGGTCTGGGAAGGCAAGGACGCGTCCGTCCGCCAGATCATGGGACATGGTCAGGGCGATGCTGCTAATGGCGAGACTGCCGGTGACGTGCTCGCCGACCAGACCGAGCGCGAGATGTTTCCGGCCGAAGCGCAGGACCAGGCAGAGTGCAAGGTCAGGATCGACGAGGCCATTGCGCGCGGGCTGGCGATTGCAGCCGCGATGTCCCGGCAAGGGCGCGGATCCGCAGGTGTCGGCATGAGCGCGCAGGTGACAGCATTGCGCGGCCGCTTGCGGCCGGCCTGGCAGCAGGCGCTGCAGCGCTGGATCGAGCAGTCTTCGCCCGGCGAACGCACCTTCTCACGGCCATCGCGCCGCTCTGGCGAGCGCACCGACATTGTCCTGCCGGGCCGCAAACGCACCTCCTGGATGCTCAATGTCGTGCTCGATACCTCGGGCTCCATGACCGACGAGATACCGCTCGCACTTGGCGCGATCGCGGATTTCTGCGACGGCGCCGGTGTCGATCAGGTGCGCGTCGTGCAATGCGACGCAGCCGTCACCGGCGACGAGACCGTGTCGCCGGACGACCTTTCGACCTATGCAGTCCGCGGATTCGGCGGCAGCGACCTGTCGCCCGCCATGCTGATGCTGGCCGACGATCCACTGGTCCGCGCCGCCGTGATCGTCACCGATGGCGAGATCGCCTTCCCGGCCGAGCCGGTGCCCTACGACGTGTTGTGGGTGCTGCCGCGCGCAGCCGCATTCAGTCCGCCCTATGGGCGGGTCATTGCAATGGACGGGAGCAAGCCATGAAGGTGGTGCAGGAACTGGTCGCCTATTTCGACCGCCGCGGACAATTGTCTAAACGGCAGGTGCGGCAGTTGCTCGACAAAGGGTATCTGGCCGCCGAGGCGCCGGCCCACATGCTTGAACTCGGCAGCAGCGTCGGCGCCACCTATTATTTCCGGGTCAAGGGCGAGACCGACGGCCCGCTCTGGGGCACCGATGTCTATACCGGCGATTCCGCGCTGGCTCCGGCCGCGGTCCATGCCGGTCTGGTCAAGCCCGGCGAAAGCGCGGTGGTGAAGGTCACCGTGGTGGCGCCGCCGGCGCAGTTCCAGGGCTGCGTCCGCCACGGCGTGACCAGCCACGATTTCGGCCGCTACGGCAGCGCCTACCGACTAAGCCCGATCTAATGGGAGCCGGTCGGCGGGAACACCTTGACCAAGGGCACCCGCGGCGTGCCTTTTTCGGGGGGCGGCGGCAAAACCCGCTCGGCTACGCTTGACTTGGGCGAGAGCGAGATTTAAGTCCGCCGCACTGCCAACCCGGGGGCGTAGCTCAGTTGGTTAGAGTGCCGGCCTGTCACGCCGGAGGTCGCGGGTTCGAGCCCCGTCGCTCCCGCCACGTATGTGGCTCAGTTCCTTTGCTTTTCTGGTTTCTCGGACCTGGCCCTTTTTCCGGCCCGGTCCGGTTTTGCCGCCCCGCGGGTTCCGACATTGGGAATCCCGCTCGCACGTGGCGGATCCAAAAAGCCGGTTCCCCGCCCCGACGAACCGACCCATCACAGTTGGCCACAAACTCGGCACAAAGCCCGCCCGGGATTTGATCGGCCGGACGGGCGCTCGCAACGTTACCGGATTGCCGAAGCCTCAGCGCTTGGTGATGACGACTTCGAGATATTCACTCGGGACCACCATGGTGCCGTCGCCGGACACATTCATGCGCCCGATGAGGTCAACGATGTCCTGCGCGAGAGCCGCCCGTCCCGCATCATCGATGGCCTCGAACGCCTTGAGCATCGGTCCGTAATAGTCGCGGAAGATCTCGACGAAATGCTCCGGCGAGCGATAGCGAAAATTGAAGCTGCGCGTCTCGATGACGATCGAGCGCGCGGCTTTGCCGAACATCTCTTCAAGCCGCTCCCGCGTGCCCCACAGCGCTGCCGACTTGACGCCGGCCGGTGGCGGCAAGTGCTTGCCGATGACCTTGAACATCTGGCCGACAAACCCGGCCGGAGTCCAATTGGCGAGACCGATCTTTCCGCCCGGTCTGCAGACGCGCAGCAATTCAGCGGCAGCGCGATCCTGATCAGCCGTGAACATCACGCCGAAGGTTGAGACGACCGCGTCGAACTCTCCATCGGGAAACGGCAGAGATTCGGCGTCAGCCTGCTTGAAACTGACAGGAAGCCTCTCGGCTTTTGCCCGTTCGCGGCCGCGGTCCAGCAATGCATCGACATAATCAGTCGACGTCACTTCACACCAGCGGCGGGCAGCCGCCAGAGTGACATTGCCGTTGCCGGCAGCAACGTCGAGCACCGTCTGGCCGGACCGCAAGTCCATCGCCTCGGCCAGTTGCTCGCCGACGATCTGCAGCGTGGTACCCACGACCGAATAGTCGCCGGAGGACCAGGCAGTCTGCTGCTTCTTCTTGACGGCACCGAGGTCGGGGCCAGGCTTGGTAGCGACATTCGGCAGGCATTCGATAATGGTGGTCATGGGCGATCTCCTCACAATTTGGTGTTAGGCATTCGTCGCCCGGTAACCACGGGCGCTGCTGCTGCCTCTGTGCAAACACACATACAGCCGCGCCGGCGCAGGCGAATGATCGCGCTGCCAGCCTTGTTGCTCGATCGTCCAGACTTGTTATCGTCCTGCGTCGACCCGAAAGCGTGAATTTCCGGCCTCAGAAAGCGTGAGTATCGCTGCGCAGGAGGATAGCATGAGTACAGACGTCTTGTCGGACGTGCTATCGGCCGTGCGCCTGACCGGGTCGGTCTTCTTCGACGTCAGCGCGAGGCCGCCATGGGTGGCCGAAGCACCGCCGGCTGCGACGATCGCCAATGAGGTGATGCCGGGCGCGCAACATGCCATCGAATATCACGTGGTCACGCGCGGCTCATGCTGGATATCACTCGTCGACGGCGGCTCATTCGAACCGGTCAGACTGCAACAAGGTGACATCGCAGTAATGCCGCATGGCGATCCGCACGCTGTGTCGAGCGCTGCCGGAATGCGCGCTCAGCCGACGATGGATATCTATCGTCGCCCCGACGATGACAACGCACTGCCTTTCATGCTGCGAACCGGAAGCGAAGGCGACGTCGATACCCATCTGATCTGCGGTTTCTTCAGCTGCGATATCCGGCCATTCAACCCGCTTATCAACGCGCTGCCGCGTTTCATGCGACTGACGCGGGCGATGTCTTCGGACTCCGGCGGTCTGCTCGACCAGTTCATCCGCTATGCCACTCTTGAGAGCGGCAACCGGCGCCCCGGCAGCCAGAGCGTGCTGAACAAACTGTCCGAGTTGATGTTCGTCGAAGTCATCCGCATGCACATGGATCAGATGGCGAATGACAATGCTGGCTGGCTGGCGGGTTTGCGCGATCCGCTTGTCGGTCGCACGTTGGCATTGCTGCATGCGCGTCCGGCCCATGGATGGACTCTTGACGAACTGGCCCGCGAGGCCGGCGCGTCACGCTCCGCGCTGTCGGAGCGGTTCTCCCACCTCATCGGTTGCCCGCCGATTCAATATCTGACCCGATGGCGGATGCAGATCGCGGCCAGGCGGCTTGTGGATCGCAATGCGAAGATCGCCGCTATCGCTCAGGACGCGGGTTATGAGTCCGAAGCCGCCTTCAGTAGGGCTTTCAAGAAGAGCGTGGGCCAGTCGCCTAGCGAATGGCGGAACACAGCGTTGTGAGGTTGTGGCCGCTGCCGGCTTTATGAACACAGCCGCGAGCCAGTGCGATGTCTTCCGCAATTTATTTTATCTCAATTAAATCAGATACTTATAAAGCGCCGCCATGGTTCGACAGCCCACTCGGACGTCCCCCGCCGGTTCCAAAATGCAGGAAACCCTTGCGGGACAGGCTTTTCTCATTGCATCGCCCGCCTAAAAATGCTCTGGAGCCTTATAAACAAGGCGTTTCCGGTGAGTCCCGAATCGTCTAAACGCCACAATCAGCAGTTTTTCGTTTCCGTGCCCGATCAAGAGGAGGCCACCCATGGCTGACAAGAAGCCGGCGACCGCTCCGACCGTTACCCTGAAGCACCTCGCGGCTCAGTTGGCCGAGGATCATCAATTGTCCAAGAAGCAGAGCGAGGCGATGCTGGGCGACCTGGTCACCGCCATCACCAAGCACCTGAAGAAGGGCGATCGCATCCGCATCGGTGGCCTGGGCATCCTGCAGGTTCGCAAGCGCGCCGCGCGCATGGGCCGCAACCCCGCGACCGGCGAGGCCATCCAGATCAAGGCGTCGAAAAAGGTCGCGTTCCGCGCCGCCAAGGAACTCAAAGAAGCCGTCTGAGGTCACTCCCCGTCCACGACGGGCTGGCTCTTCAATGATGCGCATTGGCCTTCGCCAATGCGCATTTTTTTATCGGCGCGCCCTGTCGAACCGAAACAGGATGCCGGCGCGTGCTCCATGCAGGGGAACGCAACCGGTTTGCGGCATGTGTTCGCTCTGCACGCATTGTCGGGTCCGCGCGACAGCTTGCTTAGAACAAGTCAAAGCTTTGGACCGGCTCGCAACGTGAGCGCCAAAGAAAGTGACGACGCATCAGCGGTGAAATTGGGCACAATTGCCGATTTCCGGCCGGCGCGACGTTAAGCCGGCATCGTTGCATTAGCTCCGATGATCGCGTTTGCAATGTTCTGCGCGTCATTCGGAACCAGGGTTGGAACGGATAAAAACTATCGTTGTTGATTTCTGTTTCTGATTTGCGATTGAACACATGATCGCTTGCGGCGATGCGACCAGCGCCGCTCCACCCTCAGCGCCCGGCGATGCCGCGCGAAGGATACGACATGAACTTGCATTTTCGATCGCTGGCGGCGGCGGCGCTGTCGTTGATCCTGTCCGCTCCGCAGGGAGTGTTGCTGGCGCAACCCGCAACGCAGCAGCAATTGCCCGCAACGACAACCGCGCCGGCCTCGCCTTCCGCTCCGCTGACCACGCCGGCAGCGCCTGAACCTGCGGCACAGGCCCCCGCAGCAACTGAAGCGCCGGCACCGGCTGCACCCGCAAACGCCGACCCGGACGTGACTCCGGCCCAACCCGCAACCGCCTCGCCGTCGCCCGGCACGATCCCCGCGCATATGCTGCCGCACGATCTGACGCCCTGGCAGATGTTTCTCGACGCCGACATGGTGGTGAAAGCGGTGATGATCGGGCTCGTCCTCGCTTCGATCGTGACCTGGACGGTGTGGTTCGCAAAGAGCCTGGAATTGCGTTTTGAAAAGCGCCGAGCGCGCCGCAAGAATCGCTGGCTCGAACACGCGAAGTCGCTGGACGACGCGGAGCGCCAGTTCGCGAAGGAAAAGGATCCGGTGGCGCGGCTGGTGCGCGCCGCCGCGCATGAGGTGGAATTGTCCCACATGCTGCCGAAGGACGGCGTCAAGGAACGCATCGTCTGGCAACTCGAGCGCGTGGAGGCCACCGCGAGCCGTCGCATCAGCAACGGCATGGGCGTGCTCGCGACCATCGGCGCCACCTCCCCGTTCGTCGGACTGTTCGGAACGGTCTGGGGAATCATGAACAGCTTCATCGGTATTTCGAAAGCGCATTCGACCAGCCTCGCGGTGGTCGCGCCCGGCATCGCCGAGGCGCTGCTCGCTACCGCCATGGGCCTGGTCGCGGCGATCCCGGCGGTCGTGATCTACAACATGTTCACGCGGTCGATCGGCGGCTACCGCCTGATCCTCGGCAATGCCTCGGCCAATGTGCTGCGCCTCGCCTCGCGCGATCTCGATCGCGGCGGCGTCACGTTGCGGCAGGCGGCGGAGTAGCGTCATGGCGGTTCATTTCAGCAAGGACGACGAGGACGTCGAAAACCACGAGATCAACGTCACGCCTTTCATTGACGTCATTCTGGTGCTGCTGATCATTTTCATGGTGGCGGCGCCGCTTGCAACCGTCGACATACCGGTCGAATTGCCAAGCTCCACCGCCGAGCAGACGCGCCGGCCGGACAAGCCGGTCTTTCTGTCGATCAAGTCCGACCTGTCACTCGCGATCGGCGAGGACATGATTGCGCGCGCCAGCCTGCCCGCGGCGCTTGAAGTCGCGACCAAGGGCAATCGCGACGAACGCATCTTCGTGCGTGCCGACCGGGCCGTGAGCTACGGCGCCGTCATGGAGGTGATGAATTCGCTGCGCTCATCCGGCTATCTGAAGATCGGACTGGTTGGACTGGAAGCCCGTGACGCGGGAAGCGCGCCGAGATGAATGCGATTGCCTGGATCGCAGGTGTTGATCGGGATGACGAGCTGCATCTGGGCCGCTGGGTCGCCGCCGTTGCGTTCGTCGTGGTCGCGCATGCGGCGATCGCTGCGGCATTCATGTATGTCAAACCGGATGAGGGCATAACGGGTGCCGACGTCCCGGCGCTGATGATCGACTTCGCCCCGGAAGCCGCTGCACCGGAGACCGAGTCCGACCTCGCACCCGGGCCGGAAACCTTCGATTCACAGGCGGCGATGCAGCCGGAGGTCAAGGA
>JAEZBA010000471.1 GCA_023430245.1 Pseudomonadota bacterium | reverse complement strand
TGCGACGAAACGCCTCTTCGGTCTTGTCCGCATCGAGCGGCTGGAATTCACCGAAGCCGGCGGCGACCAGGCGCTGCGGCGAGATGCCGCGCGAGATCATGTATTGCACGACCGCGATCGCGCGCGCGGCCGACAACTCCCAGTTGGAGGGGAATTGCACATTGGCGATCGGGCGGATGTCGGTATGGCCGTCCACGCGCATCACCCAGGGAATGTCGGGCGGTATCTGCTTTTCGAGCTCGATCAAAGCGGTGGCGATCTTGTCGATCTCCGCGCGGCCTTCGGGCTTGAGGACGGCCTGACCCGGATCGAAGAAAACCTCAGACTGAAAGACGAAACGGTCGCCGACGATCCGCACGTCAGGACGGCTGCCGAGGATTTGCCGCAGGCGGCCGAAGAAGTCGGAGCGATAGCGCTGCAATTCCTGCACGCGCTGCGCCAGCGCAAGGTTCAGCCGCTGGCCGAGATCGGCGATCTTGCTCTGGGAATCGCGATCACGCTTTTCCGCGACTTCGAGCGCGGCCTCGATCGCACCGAGCTGGCGGCGCAATGCCGCGATCTGCTGGTTCAGAATTTCCACCTGCGCCAGCGCCCGCGCCACGCTCTGCTTTTCGAGGTCGAGTGCGGCGGCCAGTTCGTTTGCGCGGCTCTGCGCGGCAGCGGCTCCGCCTGCTCCCTCGGCGAGCCCTCGCAGCCGGTCACGCTCCTGTTCCGTGGCCGACAGGTTGGATTTGACGGTGCCGAGAAGTGCCTCGAGGTCCGCCCGGCCCGACCGCTCCAGCGCCAGCAGGTCGGTCAGTTGCGCGATTTGCGCGGTCAGCCGCTGCAGCGCCGTGTCCTTTCCCGTCACTTCCTGGGACAGATAGAACTGCACCACGGCGAAGATCGACAGCAGGAAAATGATGCCGAGCAGAAGCGTCGACAATGCGTCGACAAAGCCCGGCCAGTAATCGACGCCGCGATCCCTGCGGCTACGCGATAGTGCCATGAGGTCAAGTCTTCTCGCGTGCCAGCACTTCCAGCACCTTGCGGATTTCCTGGTTCTGCTCGGCCTGCGAATCCGCCCAGTCGCGGATCATCTGCTGCTCGGTGCGCATGTGATGTACGAGGCCCTGGATCGCTTCGGCGAGGTTGGCCATGGCGGCAGTCGCGGCCTTGTTGCCGCCGGTCTCCGATACGGTTTCGCGCAGCCGGTCCATCACGGCTTTCATGTCGCCTGACACCGGCCCCGACGCGGCAGGCACGGGCTCGACGCTGATGTCGTGCACGGTGGTCGACAGCCAGTCTTCGAGGTTGGTGTAGAAGCGGTTCTGCGCCTGGCTCATCTGCAGGTCGAGGAAGCCGAGGATGAGCGAGCCGGCAAGACCGAACAGCGAGGACGAGAACGCGATGCCCATGCCGCCGAGCGGCGCTGCAAGTCCCTCGCGCAAGGTTTCGAAGACCGAGGCCGAGTCGCCTCCGGGCTTCAGTGTGTCCACCACCTTGCCGACCGAGCCGACGGTCTCGATCAGGCCCCAGAAGGTGCCAAGCAGGCCGAGGAAGATGAGCAGGCCGGTCAGATAGCGCGACAGGTCGCGGGCCTCGTCGAGCCGCATTGCGATCGAATCGAGGATGCCGCGCATCATCTGGGTCGAGATCGCCATGCGGCCAAGCCGGTCGCCGAGCAGCGCCGCCATCGGCGCCAGCAAGGTCGGGGGCCGCTCGACCGCTATCCCCGGATCGGCCAGCCGGAAGCTGTTGACCCAGGCGACCTCGGGAAACAGCCGCAGCACCTGCCGGAACGACAGCAGGATGCCGATCACCAGAACGCCGATTATCAGTCCGTTCAGGCCCGGATTGGCCATGAAGGCACCGAGAATCTGCCGGTACAGCACCACCCCGACCAGGGTGCAGAGCACCAGAAATACCAGCATCCGCACGAGAAAAATGCGCGGCGAGGAGAGCTTGTTGGGATCGTATTTGCGAGCCATCGCTGGCAAGCCTTTCAATGACAAAGCGTGCCCTCAATATGGCACAGGCGCGGCGAAATAGAACCTGTTGGGCGCCGGATCGGCGCGGCGAGGGGCTGAAACGGTTTGAAATCCGGCCCGTATCTCGGGAAGATTAGGCCCAAAAACGACGCGCGGAAGGCCTTACGGTTCCAATATGACATTCGCATTGTTCATTCTTTCGGTCGCCATGATCGCGCTGGCGCTGTCGGTGATCATGTCGGGCGCCTGGCTGATTCGTCAGCGGACCGGCAATTCCGGATGGGTAGACACGGTCTGGACCTTCGGCCTCGGCATGGTCGGGATCGGCGCCGCGCTGATGCTGCCGCCGCACAACTTTCCGCCACGCGAGATGGTGGTCGCGGTGCTGGTGGCGCTGTGGGCCGCGCGGCTGGGCATGTATATCGCCGCGCGCACCACCAAGATTTCCGACGACCCGCGCTACGCCAAACTTGCCGAGGAGTGGGGTGAGGCGGCGCCGCGCCGCATGTTCATTTTCCTGCAGCAGCAGGCCTTCGGCTCTGTGCCGCTGGCGCTCTCGGTCTATCTGGCCGCCAAGAATCCGGCACCGACGATGCGTCTGCAGGACTATATCGGAATTGCCATCGTGCTGATCGCCGTGATCGGGGAGGCGCTGGCGGATCGCCAGT
>JAEZBA010000459.1 GCA_023430245.1 Pseudomonadota bacterium | reverse complement strand
CCTACAACAAGATGTTCGTGGCCTATCTTCGTACGTTCGCCCGCATGGGGCTGAAGGCGATTCCGATGGTCGCGGAGACTGGCCCGATCGGCGGCAATCTGAGCCACGAATTCATCATCCTCGCCTCAACCGGCGAGAGTGAAGTGTTCTGTCATCGCGATTACCTCGGCTTCGACGTCCCCGGAGAGAATATCGATTTCGACGACGTTGCCGGCCTGCAGGCGACGGTCGACCATTGGACCGGTCTCTATGCGGCGACATCCGAGAAGCATGACGCCACAGCGTTCGATTCGCTGCCCGAAGCGTCGCGCGTGTCGGCCCGCGGCATCGAGGTCGGCCACATCTTTTATTTCGGCACCAAATATTCCGAGCCGATGAAAGCGCTGGTGAAGGGGCCGGACGGCGCCGACCACCCGGTTCATATGGGGTCCTATGGCATCGGTCCGTCGCGCCTTGTGGCCGCCATTATCGAGGCGTCTCACGACGAGGCCGGTATCATCTGGCCGGAAAGCGTAGCCCCGTTCCGGGTTGCGATCCTGAATCTGAAACAGGGAGATGCGGCAACCGACGCCGCTTGTGAAAAGCTCTATGCCGAACTGCAGGCGCGGGGTGTGGATACGCTCTATCACGACCTCGACGAACGGCCCGGCTCGAAATTCGCAACCGCGGATCTGATCGGAATACCGTGGCAGATCGTGATCGGTCCGAAAGGCCTTGCCGCCGGCCAATACGAGGTCAAGCGCCGCGCCGATGGCAGCCGCGAGATGCTGAGCCCGGACGAGGTGATGAACCGGTTCGGGTGAGGGCGACGCGGTTTCGCCGCAAGGCCTGCGCATTTTACGCCACTAACCGGTCCCCACGATTTGTGTGTATGTCACCGACAAGACGGCATTTGGCGGTGGCCTGGATCGGACAGAATCTGATGAAATCCGCAGATTCAGGAGTCTGAATGAGCGAGCCCACCGCGACGCGGCCCTTTGCCCCATTCGAGTGGATGCTGTCGCTGCGCTACCTGCGGGCGCGGCGCAAGGAAGGATTCATATCCGTCATAGCCAGCATCTCTTTCCTGGGAATCATGCTCGGCGTCGCGACGCTGATCATCGTGATGGCGGTGATGAACGGCTTCCGGAAGGAATTGCTCGACAAGATCCTGGGCATGAACGGCCACCTGCTGGTGCAACCGCTGGAATCGCCGCTGACCGACTGGAAGGAACTCGCAACCCGCCTGAGCGGCGTACCGGGCGTGCGGCTTGCGGCGCCGATGGTGGACGGCCAGGCGCTGATTTCGTCGCCGTTCCATTCGACCGGTGTCGGTGTGCGCGGCATGCGCGCTGCCGATATCGACAAGCAGGCCTCGATCTCCGCGAATTTGAGGCAGGGATCGCTTGAAGGGTTCGACGAGGGGCAGGGGATCATCATCGGCAAGCGCCTCGCCGATGCCTTGTCGGTGCGTGCCGGCGACAGCGCGACGCTGGTTGCGCCGCGCGGGGCGGTCACGCCGATGGGCACGACCCCGCGGATCAAGACCTACAAGGTGGTCGGCGTCTACGAGATCGGTATGTCGGAATACGATTCCAATTTCGTGTTCATGCCGCTGGCGGAATCTCAGGCGTATTTCAATCGCGCCAACGACGTCACCGCGATCGAAGTCTATATCGACTCTCCCGACCGCTATCGCGAATTCCGGACGCTGCTGACCAAGGCTGCCGAGCGGCCGATCTTCATCACCGACTGGACCCAGCGCAATGCCACCTTCTTCAATGCGCTCCAGGTCGAGCGCAACGTCATGGCGCTGATCCTGTCGATGATCGTGCTGGTCGCGGTGATGAACATCATATCCGGCCTGTTCATGCTGGTGAAGGACAAGGGGCGCGACATCGCGATCCTGCGCACGATGGGGGCGACGCAGGGCGCGATCATGCGCGTGTTTCTGATTACCGGCGCCTCGATCGGCGTGGTGGGAACGACGCTCGGCTTCATCGTCGGGGTGGTGGTCTGCGCCAATATCGAATCGCTGCGGCAGTTCGTGTCCTGGCTGACCGCGCGCGAGGTGTTCGCACCGGAGCTCTATTTCCTGTCGCGTCTGCCGGCCGAGATCGACGCCGGCGAAACCACTGCGGTCATCGTCATTGCGCTTGCGATGTCGCTCGCCGCAACGATCTATCCCTCATGGCGCGCGGCACGTCTCGATCCGGTCGAGGCGCTCCGCTATGAATGAGCATGTGATGGCGGACGAACAGACAGCCGCCGCGCCGCCGGCGGCGGGGCCGGTGCTCTACCTCAACGCCGTGCAGCGTCGCTATCAGCAGGGTGAGGCGGAGCTGATGATCCTGCGTGGCGCCGAACTCGGCTGCTGGCTCGGTCAATCGATCGCCCTGATCGCGCCGTCCGGCGCCGGCAAATCGACGCTCCTTCACATCGCCGGCCTGCTGGAACATCCCGATGGCGGCGAGGTCTTCGTCGATGGCAAGCCGACCTCCGGCCTGTCCGACGCGGATCGAACCGCGATCCGGCGGGTCGAGATGGGCTTCGTCTATCAGGCCCATCATCTGCTGCCGGAATTCTCCGCAGTCGAGAACGTGATGCTGCCGCAGATGATCCGCGGCCTGTCGCGTGCCGAGGCTCGCAAGCGCGCCAGCGAATTGCTGAGCTATCTCGGGCTGAAGGCGCGGCTGGAGCATCGGCCGGCGGAATTGTCGGGCGGCGAGCAGCAGCGCGTCGCCATCGCGCGCGCGGTCGCCAATGCGCCCCGCATCCTGCTGGCCGACGAGCCGACCGGCAATCTCGACCCGCACACCGCCGACCACGTGTTCGACACGCTGAGGCAACTCGTCAGCGCCTCGGGCATTGCTGCGATCATCGCAACCCACAATCTCGAACTAGCGCGCCGGATGGACCGGCGGGTGACGATCCGCGACGGCGTCGTTGTAGAACTGGATTAGGGCACAGATAAGCGCCCGTCGGCCGGCGCGTCTGCCTTAGTGATGGCGGCGAGTTCGCGGGTAGGCCGCGTCAGTTCTCTCGGTTCGCGGGCGGGGCGCTACCTATTTTTTTGCGAAAAATCTCTTCGCCATTTTCGTTTCGCACCACGATGACGCCAAACCCGGAATAGCGTTCGAGCTGATGCCCGCTACCATTCAGGGCTCTCAGCGAGGCCTCCTGTCTTGCAGCATGGTCGCTTGCAAGCTCAGCGCCTTCCATATCCTTGGCGCCCCTCCCGTCCTCAAGATCGAAATAGTATCGCGGCATGGCCGGTGAATTCCGAAACCGCTGCGGCGGTTCCGCGGGGACGTGGCGAATGGCCGATAGCATCCGATGACACGAGAGGGGCTTGACCTAGAACAAAAGAAGAACTATGTTCCCTTTACGTTCCGTTCGGCATTTGCTTTGAGGCAGGGGGACCCGTCATGTTTCGCGCCGTCGTCGAGGAGGCTGCCGCGCTGGCCTCGCTGTCGCTTTTTCTGGGAATGATCGCCATCTGGGCGCAGGTGCTCGGCGGGCTGTAGCTGTCTTTGTTCGCCTGTGAGTAGCGTCATGCGTTTGTTGCGTCCGCGGGAGAAAAGGACGCGGTTTCGGCCGGGCGCCCATCCTGGATTTCGTTCTGCGTAGGCGGGCGCCCGGCTGCTTCCACATGCCCGTCGGGCCGTGGCCTTCTTCGCCGCTCGGCTTGAG
>JAEZBA010000446.1 GCA_023430245.1 Pseudomonadota bacterium | reverse complement strand
GCATTGCGGCGGCCGAACGCCGCTTCCATCTCGCGCCGCACCCGCACGGCAAGATCGGCAGCGTCACAATCCACATCGCTCCAGCGCAACACCGCGCCGTCAGAGACGTCACGCTTGAGCCGCACCTGATGCGCCAAGCCCAACGGCAGGCAGCCGGCATCGAGCGACGCCTGGGCCGGCATCTGTTTGCCCCAGACGCAGAAGCCGCCCTCCCCGTCTAGCATCTCCCCGGCCTTCAGATCGCGCTTGGCGGTCGCGACTACATCGGACACAAAATTCACAGGCGCACCGGTCGGCTCATTGCGTAACGCCACAGACGCGACGGAGATGCCCAGTTCGAGCCCGATCATATGAGTGGGCCGGTACAGCGCCGCATATCGCCCGCTCGCGTCCGGCATCAGGTAATATTCGCGGAAGCATTGCCGCGCATAGGCGCTCTCGCCCTCGAACACCACGAAGGTGCCCATCGCCAGATGATGCGGCACGTTACGCTCCTCGCGATCGACCGAGGACACGACTTCGGTGACGCCCGCCATCTCCAGCGCGCCGCCTTCGGATCTCGGCTTGCAGATATCGGCCAGTTCGAACCGGCTGGCCGGCGGAAAGCCCAAACCGTTCGTCTGCGGCACAAGGCCGGTGGCGTTACACACCGCTGTCATCTCGATGCCGGATTTGGTGCCGTCGATGAAGGAATTGAACATTTTTGGATTGATCGAGGCGCGGTCGTCGATCCTCAGATATTTGTCGAGGATCTCCCACACGGTGTCCGGATTGGAGCGATGATAGGTCGGGTGGTAACGCGTGCCCTTTCCGGCCGCGATCACCTTGAAGCCGCAGGCGCGGGCCCAGTCGACCTGCTCGCAAATCAGCGCCGGCTGGTCACCCCAGGCCAGGCTGTAGACCACACCGGCCGCGCGTGCCTTGCGCGCCAGCAGCGGACCCGCCAGCGCGTCGGCTTCGACATTGACCATCACGATATGCTTGCCGTGCTCGATGGCGGCGAGCGCGAAGCGGATACCGGTCTTCGGATCGCCGGTCGCTTCGACAATCACATCGACATCGGGACAGGCGACCAGGGCCGCCGCATCATCGGTGACGAAAGTCCTGCGGCTTTTCACGGCGTCGCCGAGCGAGGCCGCGGCGTATTGCGCGGCGTCCCAGCCCGCCGAGGTCAGCTGACTTGTCGCACGCGATACGTCCAGATCGGCCAACCCGATGAGATGCATGCCGGGCGTGCGACGGACTTGCGTGAGGAACATCGTGCCGAATTTGCCGGCGCCGATCAGCCCGATGCGGACCGGTTGCCCGGCGGCTTCGCGCGCCGTGAGTTTGGCGAAGAGATTCACGGATGGTCCTCCCGGCTGCGGTCAGGCCCATCCGAAAGCACGGCGGCGCTCTGCCGATGATCGCAGGCCCATCCTTTTCGCCCGAAGGCTTGCCGGGTCAAGCCCGGCGCGACATCGCCGCTACTGGCAGGCCGCCTTGATCACCACCGTCTCGGTACGGCACTGGCTTTCGTCGCGCTGCAACAGCGCACGCGCCGAGCATTTTCGGGTCGTGGTAATATCGGCGCTCTTGCCGATTGCAAAGCCCTTGCCCTTGCAGATCAATTCGGCCGCGGCCTGACAATCGGGTGAGCCGTTGGCCGCAGTTCCGCAGACCTGCCGACCCTCGATCAGCCGGGTATTGGCGAGATTCTTGAACGCCTCGGCGGCCTCTTTCTGGGCGGCCGCGGCTTCCTTTGCAGCCTTTTCGTTCCGTTCGCTGAGTTCGCGCCACTTGGCGTTGTTCTCTTCGACGCTTTGTTTCAGCTTGGCATTGGTCTCGTCGTTGGTCGCCTTCATCTTGGCGTTCGCTTCCTCGACGCTGGCACGCCATTTGGCGTTGGCCTCATCGACTTTCGCCTTGAAATCCCGTGACCAGCGGCCGAACGCATCGAAAAAGCCGTCCGGGTTGCGCGCGGGCGCCGGCTGCTGGATTTGCTCGGATGGCGGAGCGTCGGCCGGAGCCTGCTGTTGCGAAGGCTGCTGCTGCTGCGGCTCTTGCGCGAAACTCGGATGCGCAACCAGCCACGCTGCGGCGCAGGCCGCCAGCAGCCCGGAATATGCAGGCGCGCAGTCGAGTCGTCTTGCCGTTAAGCCTCTGGCCATTGCGCGATCCAAGGTCCCCGTCTCGGATGCAGGTGCGATCAGGTAGCACGCTGCTGCGGCGTCGCCGACCCGGCTTTTGTAATGCCTGGATGGCGAAAATGAGGTAGTCGCGAAAACGCTTTGAAAACAGGCTTTCGAGACCGCCCGAAAAACTATTCAGAAATAATACATGGCGAAGGCGATCCCGGCCACGCCCAGCACCGCAGCGATTGCCGTCAGCAGCTCCAGCCGCTGCTCGATCATGTTGCGGGCGCGATCGCCATAGCGATGCAGCAGGAAGGCTACCAGATAGAACCTGGCGCCGCGCGCAATGATCGAAAAAACGATGAAAAGCAGCAAGTTATATCCGGCAAAACCGGATGTGATGGTGATCAGCTTGTAGGGGATCGGGGTGAAGCCGGCCAGCAGGATGATCCATGCGCCCCATTTCGTATATTGCCCGATGAAGACCTCGACCTTGTCCGTCAGGCCATAGGCCGAAATCACCCATTGTCCGACCGAGTCGAACAGCAAGGCGCCGATCGCATAGCCGAGCACGGCGCCGGCGACCGAGGTCCAGGTGCACAGGAAGGCGTAGGAAAAGGCCCTGTCCGGCCGTGCCAGCGACATCGGGATCAGCATGGCGTCCGGCGGGATCGGAAAGAACGAACTCTCAACGAACGAGACCGTGCCCATGATCCACTTCGCGGCCGGACGATAGGAGGCCGCGACGCACCAATCATACAACCGGCGAAGCATGCTGAACCTGTCGGTAGAACCGCCGCTGAAGTCGGATGACTTCGGCCATCATAGATGCGCAGCTCTGGTGGGCCGGAGTTGCGCGCGGCAGGAGGGGCCGGATCAATAGCCGGAACGGCGCCGCTTGGGAATGCGGCGGGCTTCCAGCGCCACCACTTTTCGCCGCACGGCCGCAGTCACCGTCACAGGAGCCGGCTCCAGCGACGGAGTTTTCGGTGGCTTTTCCGCAATTCCGAGCAACCGCTCGCGCCGGTCCATTTCGGCCCAGACGTCCTGTGGGCGGATGCCGGCATCGGCCCAGAGAACGACCAGATGATACAGCAGATCGGCACTCTCGCGGACGGCGGCCTCGCGATTGCCGCGCATCACATCGACCACGACCTCGACCGCCTCCTCCGCCATCTTCTTGGCGATCTTGGCGCGGCCCGAGCGCATCAGCCGCGCGGTGCGCGACGTCCGCGGATCGCCCTTCTGCAGGGCAACCACCGATTTGTGCAGCCGCTCGAGCGAATCAGTCATGAAATGACAATACCTTCAAACCTTTCAAACAGCGTTAACGATTTATGACTGCTTTAGAAATCACGCTCATGACAAAAAAAACCCGGCAGGGCGTCCTGCCGGGCTGTGCAGTCGAAATGTCCGGCTTTGTCCCGCCGGTTTACTAGTCGCGCTGCCGCCGGCCGCGCAAGCCATGCGTAGCAGCGATGTATCGGGGATGATGCGGCGAGGATCCGATGCCTCGGGCCGCAGCCTTCACCGTCAGGCGCTGATTGACCTTCTCGCGGCTGCCGCTCTGGTTCTTGCCTTGGCGCGCTCATCCATATGACGCGTCAGAGGAAGATTTGGCATCACCAATGCGGCGATGGGAGAGCGCGAGGAATTATGTTTTCGTAATGCCGATGTCATGATGCGGTAATGATCGGCACTCGCGGCCAGGCAGGCCGGTCTCACTCCTCCGTCGCCAGCAGGCTCGCATTGCCGCCCGACGCCGCGGTGTTGATCGCGATCACCTGCTCGGTCGCGAACCGCCGCAGGTAATTCGGCCCGCCCGCCTTCGGCCCGGTACCGGACAGCCGCGTGCCGCCGAATGGCTGGGTGCCGACCACGGCGCCGACCATGTTGCGGTTCACGTACACATTGCCGTTGGCGAGCCGGTTCGCGATCTCGGTCACCCGCGCATCGATGCGCGAATGAATGCCGAGCGTCAGGCCGGTGCCATTGCCTTCGATCTCGTCGAGCAGCCTGTGCAGCTCATGTGCGCGGAAACGCACGACATGCAGGATCGGGCCGAACACCTCCTCCTGAAGGTCGGACGCGCGCGCCAGTTCGATGATCGTCGGCGGCACGAACAGTCCGCGCCCCGGCAACGCGTGGTCCTTGTCCCAGCGATAGCGGATGCGCGTCTCGTGCGTCGCGATCCAGCCATCCAGCCGCTCCTTCGATTCGCGATCGATCACCGGCCCGACATGCGTGGCCGGATCGGCCGGATCGCCGAGGGTCAGCGTCGCCGCCGCGCCGGCCACCATGTCGAAGATATGATCCGCCACATGCTCCTGCACGCAGAGCAGCCGCAGCGCCGAACATCGCTGTCCGGCCGAACGGAAGACCGAGCCGACCACATCGTCCGTGACCTGTTCCGGCAATGCGGTCGCATCCACGATCATCGCATTGATGCCGCCAGTCTCGGCGATGAAGGGAACGATCGGTCCGTCCTTGGCGGCCAGCGCACGATTGATGATACGCCCGACGTCCGTGCTGCCGGTGAAAGCCACGCCCGCCACCCGCGCATCGGCAACCAGCGCTGCGCCCACCTTCCCGTCACCCAGCACCAGATGCAGCGCCGCATGCGGTATGCCGGCCTCATGCAGCAGCCGCACGGCCTGGTACGCGACCAGTGGCGTCTGCTCGGCGGGCTTCGCCACCACCGTGTTGCCGGCGGCGAGCGCCGCGGTGACCTGACCGAGAAAGATCGCCAGCGGGAAATTCCTTGGCGCGATGCAGACGAACACGCCGCGGCCGCGATACCGCAGTTCGTTCGTTTCCCCGGTCGGCCCGGGCATCATCTGCGGCGTGAGCGTCCTGCGCGCCTGGGCAGCGTAATAGCGGCAATAATCGATCGCCTCGCGCCATTCGGCGACGCAATCGTCGAGCGTCTTGCCGCCTTCCTTCTGCAGCAGCGCGACAAAGACACCGCGGCGCTGTTCGAGCAGGTCGGCGGCATGGTCGAGAATGCGCGCACGGTCTTCGGCCGGCGTCGCGGACCAATGCGCGAAGCCTTTCTGCGCCGCGGCCATGGCATCCTGCGCAACCGTCGCATCGGCCTCGGCCACTTCGCCGACAGCCTCGCCGGTTGCCGGCGAGAGCACCGGTCGTCTGGCACCATCGCGTTCCTTGCCACCGACAATCGACGTCGCGGCGCGGACAGGCGTCGCACGCGCGATCTCGGTGAGCAAATCGCGTAAGGCGGCGCTGTCGCCGAATTCCACACCCGGCGAGTTCTTGCGCTCCGGCATGTAAAGATCGCGCGGCAGCGGAATCTTCGGATGCCGGGCGTGCGCGACCGAGGCGATCCACTGACGCGGTCGCATCAGGATGGTCTCGATCGGGATATTCGGATCGGCGGACACCGACACGAACGAGGTGTTGGCGCCGTTCTCCAGCAGCCGCCGCACCAGATAGGCGAGCAGATCGCGATGGCCTCCGACCGGT
>JAEZBA010000443.1 GCA_023430245.1 Pseudomonadota bacterium | reverse complement strand
CCGGTGTCCGGCACGATCGCGATGCCGTTGCGACGGAAGAACGCACGGGCCGCCGGATGAAAGAGATCCGCGGTCGCGAACGGCCACTCGGCCATAACGCCGGGCGAGAGGCCGCCGCCGCTCCGCGCAGCCAGCCGTTCCAGGATCTCGATCACGATATCGTCCGGTGTGGTGCTCCACACCGCCAGTCCCTGCTTGAAGGAGAGAAGCGTCGCGTCCCGGGCACCGGGCGCTCCGGTCCGGTCGGATCGCACCTGTGACTGCGAAATCTTGAACGGGTTCGTCGCGTTGATGCGAGCAACGGCTCGATCGTCAACGTCGATCCAGTGTGCGCCCGGCATCTGCAGCAGTCCGGGTATCGCGGGAGCGAGCGTGCCGGGAGTAAATGTCAGAAGATTCCATGTGGTCGCATTGACCCGGCCGGACGATAATGCGTCCGCAACTGCCGACGGCGGAAGATCGACCAGGTCCACCGCATCAAGGATGCCCCAGCCATCACGCAACAGCGCTTCGGTGAGGAGGCGAACCGAACTCGGCCGCGGCGGCACGCCGATCTTTTTGCCCCGCAGATGTTCGGGAAACGATATCTGTCCCTCTATCGCAACCACGCCAAAGGCGACGTCGTACAGCGCGGACGCCATCTTCAGGTCGGTATTGGTGCGATCGTAAGCATGCCAGCCAGGTCCGGCGCGATGGATCGCGGGGAGGAAATCCACGGTGGTGACGATCGGCAGATGCAGCGCTTTGTCCTGCGGGGCGAGCGCATTGATCGCATTGATCGAGTCCGGGAGCGGCATCGCGACAATCCCGGCGGAGAGCGTATCGCTCGCATCGACAGCGTTCACCAGCTCCGCATTGGCCTTGTGCAAAGGCGTTACGACCGGTGCAGGTGAGTAGATGACGACTCGCATGTCACTCGTCCTCACGCGTCAGACTCCAACGATCGTTCGTGGCAGGTAGAGTGCGATGTCCGGGAACGCGACGAGCAGAATGACCATCGCAAGCATGGCAAGCCAGAACGGCCAGATGCCGCTGAAAATCCGGCGCATCGGCACATCCGGCACGATCGACTTCACGACAAAGACGTTGATCCCCACCGGCGGCGAAATCATGCCCATCTCCAGCAGGATCACTACGATGATGCCGAACCAGATCAGATCCCAGTTGAGCGCGATCGCGATCGGGATCACGACCGGCAGCGTCAGAACCAGCATCGCCATGCTTTCGAGAAACATCCCGAGAACCAGATAGGCGGCGACGATCGCGGCAAGGACGCCGAGCTCGCCGATCGGCAGGCTGGTGAGCAGGGTGATCAGCCGTGTCGGCAATTCGGTAAGCGACATGAAAGGGATAAAAACGAACGCACCAATCAGAATCATGAAGATGGTGGCGGTCGCGCTCATCGACTGAAGGACGACGATCCTCAGCTTTTCGAGCGTCAGCTTGCGTTTCAGCGCCGCCACCACGAAGGTGAAGAAGGCGCCTGCGGACGAGGCTTCGACGGGCGTAAAATAGCCCGTATACATGCCGCCGATCGTGATCGCGATGACCGTCAGGATCGGCAGCGCATCGACCAGCGATTCGAATTTTGCACGTGCGGAGGAGCGCTCGCCACGCGGTCCGGCGGCGGGGTTTCTGACGACCACGATCGCGATGGTCGCGATGAACAGCAGGGTCAGCAAGATGCCGGGGATGATCCCGGCCATGAACAGCCGGCCGATGCTCTGATCGGTCAGGATCGCGTAGATGATCATGCCCCCGGATGGCGGGATCAGAAATCCGAGCGTTCCTCCCGCTGCAACCGTGCCGGTCGCGAGCGAGTCGTCATACTTGTAGGTCTTCATCGCCGGCAGCGCGACCCGCCCCATCGTGACCGCGGATGCAAGAGAGGAGCCGGATAACGCTGCAAATCCGGCGCAGGCCGCGATGGTTGCGGAGGCGAGACCGCCCTTGAAATGCCCCATCCAGCGATAGGCAGCCTTGAACAGATCGTTCGACATCCCCGACACGCCGGCGATGCTGCCCATCAGCACGAACATCGGAATGACGAGGAGATTGTAGTTCGAAGCGGCCTCGAATGCCTCGCCCGAGATATTCGAAAACGCAATCGCCCAGGCTTTGCTCCAAGCCTGGTCGGACGCCATGCCGAGATGCAGGAACTTGCTGGCATTGGCGAACGCCGTGCCGAAAAATCCGATCAGCAGCATGGCGAGCGCAACCGGCAAGCGCAGCAGCATCAGCACGAGCATGAGAACGAGGCCGGCGACCCCGATGACCGTGAGGCCCGGCATCACACCACGTCTCCCGGAATGCTCTGGCTCTGGACCGCGCCGGTGCGGGCGAGTTGCCAGATTTCCAGCATCAGGACGAGGCAGTAAATTCCGGTCGCCACCGACAGCAGGTAGTAGAACGGAGCGAACGAGATCAGCAATGTCTGGGACGACTCGCCGAAGGTGGCGGCATTTGCGCCGGCATCCATCAGGCGCCAGCTCATGATGGCGAGAATGACAATGCCGAGCGCCTTCATCGTTATCAGCGATATCCGCGCGAAGCGTTTCGACATGGCCGATTGCAGCACCTCGATTTCGATATGAGCGCCGGTTCGGGCGCCGAACGGAATCGCGAAGGCGACCAGCACCACCAGCGCCAGCACCAGAATGTCTTCGGCGCCCTTGATCGGCGCGTTCAGCGCCTTGCGCATGATCAGCACGTTGAAGACGCTGAGAAGCGTGAGACAAATCAGTGTGAGACCGCCGCCATATAAAGCGACCAGCGTGAGCACCCGGTCCACACGATCGAGAAGCCGGGAGGGCGCCGGAATGCGCGCGCCCTCGTGGTTGGATGTGTTCGGTGTCGGGTGCATTTGGATGACCGGCTCAAGAATGCGATTGGCGCGACAGAGCGAACATCTCGGGCCGCGCTCCGCGCCTACTTGTTGATCGCTTCGTAGACCTCCTGGGCATTGGTCCGTCCGCGCGCCGCATAGCCGGCGAAGATCGTCTTCATGCCCTGCGCGATGGCGGCGTCCATCTTGGCGCGCTCCTCGTCGGAGACGACCACCAGCCGGTAGGAGGAGCTGGCCGCCTTTTTCATTTCGGCAAGCGCCTTGGCGTCGGCTTCATGGAAGCTGGCGGAGGCGACCCTGGTGAATTCCGCGCCGGCGAGCGCATCGATGATGGCGCGGTGCTCGGGCCTCAGCGAACGATACCGGTCGCGGTTCATGATGAAATAGACGGTCTGGAACTGCGGCGGGAAATTATCGATGTAGTATTTGGTAACGTCCTTCCAGTTCCAGGGCGCCAGCATGTTATTGTGGGCCGCAATGGCTCCGTCGATCGTGCCGGTTGAAAGCCCGGTATAGACA
>JAEZBA010000248.1 GCA_023430245.1 Pseudomonadota bacterium | reverse complement strand
GTGCGGGCATGCAATTCACGCAGCACCGACAATTCCTTCTCGGTCGGCGCCGGTGTTTCCGCGACCTTGTCAGCGTATTTCACAGTCCAGCCGGTGTTTTCCTGGATCTGCTCGCGGGTCTCGCCGGGATGGATCGAGGTGACAGTCATTTCCTTCGTGACCGGGTCGGGCTCAAAGATGCACAGATCGGTGACGAGCTTGGTCGGGCCCTTCGTCTTGACGCCGAGCCGCTCGCGATGATCGCCGCCCTCGCCAAACCCGAGCGAGGTGATGAAATCGAGCTTCTCGACGAACGAGCGCTTGCCCTGCGCCATGATGATGAAAATCTCGCCGCAGCTGGTGGCGATCTCCGGCGCGCCGCCGCCGCCCGGCAGCCGCACCTTCGGCTTGTCATAGGGCCCGACCACCGTTGTGTTGAGGTTGGCGTATTTGTCGATCTGCGCACCGCCGAGAAAGCCAACGGTGATGCGGCCGCCCTGAAGCCAGTAGCGGAACATTTCCGGCACCGACACCGTGGTCAGCGCGGTCTCGCAGAGTTCGCCATCGCCGATCGACAGCGGCAGCACGGTCGGCTTGGTGGCGAGCGTGCCCGACTCGTAGATCAGCGTGATGTCGGGCGCGTGGGTGAGGCGCGCGAGATTGGATGCCGCCGACGGCATACCGATGCCGACAAACGTCACATCGGTATTCTTCAGCGCACGCGCCGCGGCGATGGTCATCATCTCATTGGGCTTGTAATTCATCGCACTTACTCCGCCGCCGTCCGCAACGCCGCAACGTGCTCTGCAAAATCATCCGGCGTCTTGTTGAGCACGTTCTCCTTCATCCAGGCGAGGAATGAATCGCGGTCGCGCGCGATGCCGTCCCATTGCTTGTAGAAGGCGTTAAAGCGCTTGTAATAGCCCTGCGCATAGGAGGGGAATGCGCCGCCCGGCACCACAGCAATCGCGCCGAGCGCCCAGCCCGGAATGATCACAGCGTTGAGATTGCGCGGACCAAAATCGTCGACGATCTCTTCCACCGTCACGATCGACTTCTTCGCCGCCAGCACCGCTTCCTTCTGCACACCGAGAATGCCTTCGAGCAGCACATTGCCCTGCTTGTCGGCGCGCAGCGCGTGAATCACGGCAACGTCAGGCCGATGCGCAGGAATCGTGGCCAGCTTTTCGCCGGTATAGGGGCATTCGATATATTTGATCGCCGGATTCACCTTCGGCAGGTCGGTGCCGATGTAACCGCGGAACACCGTGAATGGCAGACCGGCCGCGCCGGCGGCATAGGCATTCGCCATCGCGGCATGCGAATGCTCGACGATCTCGAGCTTGTTCGGCCAGCCGTTCTCGACCGCATCGCGCAGCCGGTGCAACGAGCCGACGCCCGGATTACCGCCCCAGGAGAAGATGATCTTGTCGGCGCAGCCCATCCCGATCATCTGGTCGTAGATCAGGTCCGGCGTCATGCGCAGAAGCGTCAGATGCTTCTTGCCCTGACGGATGATTTCATGCCCGGCGGCATGCGGGATCAGGTGGGTAAAGCCTTCCATCGCAACCGTATCGCCATCCTTGATGGTCGATGACACGGCCTCGGCAAGCGACATCACACGCGACATATCAAGCGGTTCCTCGGGCGCGTTGTCGCGCCGGTTTGCTTTATTCTATTTACGGAGCGGGTTTCGGAGGGTCAAATGCCAGCGAATTCGCGCCAAGTCCAATATTTTTGGCTGCGGAACGCCCTGCCCTCCCGCACGCACGCCCGCCCCATCGCATGACCGCCATCCGGAAATGACATGAACCTGATCTCGCCCGAACCCATCCTGACCGTCCATGCCGAACTCGCCGACATCCTCCAGTTCGGGGCGACGCCGATCGGCGAACGGCGAGTGATCAATATTCTTGGCGGGACCGTCACCGGAAAAGTGACGGGAAAAATCCTGCCGGGTGGGGCCGACTGGCAATTCATCCGCGCCGACGGCGCCGCCCATGTCGAGGCCCGCTACACGATCCAGGCCGACAGCGGCGCCTATATCCTGGTCTATAGCGAGGGCATCCGGCATGGGCCGCCGGATGTGCTGGCGCGGCTGTTAACCGGCGAGGCCGTCGACCCATCGCTCTACTATTTCCGCACCTGCATGCGGTTCGAGACCGGCGACAAGGACCTGGACTGGCTGAACCGCGTCATCACCATCGCCCGCGGACAGCGCGAGAAAAACGCGGTGCGCCTCGAGGTGTACGAGGTGTTTTGAGGCCTCTTTCGTCTCCCCGGGTGGGCAGAAATCCTATATTTTCTTGCCTGTTTTCTCCATACCTCCAAGGATGGGGATTGACCTCCGGCCGCTTTTCGGGAATTTGTTGTCAACGACAACAATTAGACCAAGGCCGGACAGGCCGTCGTGGGGACCGATGCCAAGGACCAAGATCGACATTCCGAACCTGCCCGCCTCGATTACCGCCGAACGTGACGGCGAAATCGGCTTCCTGCGGCTGTCGCGCCCAGAAAAGCGCAACGCGCTGAATGACACGCTGGTGATGGGCATCGAGGCCTATTTCGCCGGCCTGCCGAACGACATCCGCGCCGTGGTGCTGACCGGCGATGGTGACCATTTTTCGGCCGGCCTCGATCTGTCCGAACTTACGGTGCGCGGCACGGTCGAGTCGGTGCATCACTCGCGCAACTGGCATCGCGTCTTCGACATGTTCGAATTCGGCAAGGTGCCGGTGATCGCGGTGCTGCACGGCGCGGTGGTGGGCGGCGGCCTCGAACTCGCCTCGGCGTGCCATGTGCGGGTGGCGGAAAAGTCGACCTATTACGCGCTGCCGGAAGGCGTGCGCGGTATCTATGTCGGCGGCGGCGGCTCGGTGCGGATCCCACGCCTGATCGGCGCCTCGCGCATGATGGACATGATGCTGACGGGCCGCACCTATGGCGCCGAAGATGGGCTGACGATGGGCCTGTCCCATTATCTGGTCGATAACGGCACGGGCCTCGACAAGGGGATCGAGCTTGCGAAACGGGTCGCGGCCAATACCCCGATGACGAATTACGCGGTCATGCATGCCTTGCCGCGAATTGCGGACATCGACCGCCCGGGTGGTTATATGATGGAGGCGCTGATGGCTGCGATTTCCTCGGGCAGCGAGGAAGCGCAGGCGCGGCTGAAGGACTTCTTAGAGAAGCGCGCGCCAAAGGCTCTGCACAAGGGCTGATCGGCAATAAAGAGCGCCGCCCAGGGCAGGAA
>JAEZBA010000354.1 GCA_023430245.1 Pseudomonadota bacterium | reverse complement strand
GCGCGAGCCTGCGCAGCCGTCGGGTGTCGTCGCCGCGATAGAGAAAGCCTGCCGCCAGCCAGACCGACCGCTTCGATGCGTGCTGTATCAGTTTTCCGATCAGCGCCGTCAGCCGCGCAGCGTCGATGCGCACCGGTGGCATGACGATAAGATTGAGGCCCTCCGCTTTGTCGAGCAGGTCGGCCAGGTTGAGAATGCAGTCGCCTTTCTCCGCGCGCCGCTTGCCGAGCGACAAAAGCCGCGTCAGTCGGCCCCAGGCGGCACGGTTCGACGGATAGGCGAGGATGTCGGGCGTGCCATCGGCGAAGACCAGCCGCGCGCCAACCGCGAGCTTCAGCTTGCGCTCTTTCGCCATCACATGCGCGCGCACCACGCCGGCGACCGAGTTTCGATCCGCGATGCCGATCCCCGTGTGGCCGAGCAGCACAGCCTGATCCACCAACTCTTCCGGATGCGAGGCCGCGCGCAGGAAGGAGAAATTGGTGGTGACGGCAAATTCGGCATAGGCGGGCGGCACGGCGCGCGGTTCGGCGGTGTTCGACGAGTCCTTTGACGGCGCGGGAAAATTGAGCACATCGCTCATGCGAAAATCCCGTGCAGGAACCAGCGCGGCAGCGCCTGCCCCGCCGCATAGATGCCCTCGCGATAGAGCCAGACGCGTGCGCCCTGCCGCGTTTCGATCCGGAAATAGTCGCGGGCGAGCGCGCGGCCCTGCTCGTCGCGCCACCATTGCATCGCGATCCGCTCCGGGCCTTCGGCATGGGCGACGTCATGGGTGACACGCCGCCATTTGAATTGCACCGGCGGGCCGTCCGGCACCTGCGCATTGGCCTCGATCGGTTCGGGGCGCTCGAACAGCCGGATTGGCCGCGCCGGGACGTGGCTGTCCTGTACGAAATCATGCGAAGCTGTTTGCGTCTGCTGCCGCAGATGCGCCGGCGCAGCGACGCTCGCGAATTCCGGGATATGCGTGTCTTGCGGCACCAGCCGCTGCACCCGGTCGGCGCCGAAGCGCGCGATCAGCCGGTCGACCAGATGCGCGGTCTCGCGCGCCGGATCGCCGTTGGCCCATCCGGTCTGCACCGGATCGAAATCTTCCACCGTAAGCGCGGACAGCCGGATCACATCGAAGCCGAAGCCCGGATCGGCCTCGTCGCCGATCACCGCCAGCCGGTCGAGAAACAGCCGCCGGATGCGGTCGGGATCGCGCAGCGGTTCGGAAGTGCCGATCTCGATGCGCGCCACCTTGCCGTCAGTCCGGAACAGGGATGTCTGCAAACGGCGCGCGCCCTTGCCGTGCCGTTCCATCGCGCGAGCCAGTTCCTGCGCAAGATGCACGACGGTGCCGAGCACATCCTCTTCGCGGCCGATCGGATCGGCGAAGCGCTGCTCGGCGAGAAAGGACGGCAGCGGCAGACGCGGCACGATCGGCTCGTCCTCGCGGCCGAGCGCCTGATCGATGCGGCGCACGAAACCTTGCCCGAAGCGGGCGGCGAGCGGCGCGCGCGGCATGTCGATGACGTCGCCGATGGTTTTGAGGCCGCTCTGCGCAAGAGGTGCGGCGATCTTCGGATCGATGCGCAAGGCGGCGAGGGGGAGAGAGTGCAATGTGGAGACGATACGTTGCGCATCTCCCTCCTCCGCTCGTCCCCGCGAAAGCCGGGACCCAGCATCGCGCAGCAAGGAGCCGCTGTAAGAGTCTGGATTCCCGCTTGCGCGGGAATGAGCGGAGTGTGAGGCCCGGTCAGGGACAGCAACTCCATATCGTGCCACCGCCCAGGCACATCCCGGCGTATCGGCAATCGCCGCGCGCGCATGAAATCCCTGCGCCGCAAGCCGACGCACCAGATCGCGACGCAGCGCCTCTTCGCCGCCGAACAGATGTGCGCAGCCGCTGATGTCCAGAAACAAGCCATCCGGCGGATCGAGCCCGATCAGCGGCGTGTAGCGGTCGCACCAATCGGCGATGCGTTCGAGCGCCGCTGCGTCGGCGGCGTCATCGGCATCGATCGCCGCAAGCTGCGGATACATCGCGCGCGCGTCGGTGAGCGCCATTCCGGCGCGCAGGCCCAATCGCGCGGCCTCGTCATTCAATGCCGTGATCTGCCGCGCCGACCGCACCGTCGCCACCACGGCCAGCGGCTGGCCGGCACGCTCAGGCGCAAGATCAGGCCCGTGCCGCGTCAGCCGGTCGGTCGGCAGGCGGCGCAGCCACAGCGACAGGATCCGCCTCGACGAATGCGAGCTCATCATGACTCCACGCAATACGAAAGCCGCCGCAGGGACCGCGCCGGTTCTTCACCAGAGAGAGCAGGAAGGCAGTCGTGCCGACGCCGCCGAAAGCGTCGCGCGGGCCGGGGCTGGCCGCGACCTCCCAGCGCGTCATCGCGGCGCTCGGCGCGGATGTGGACCGATGCCGGAGCAGCAAACCGATGCCGTCATGGGTGCGAGCGGCCAGCGACAACCTCCGCGTGGCGGTCAGGTCGGCGGCATCGTCCGGCAATTCGGCGATGACGCTGCCAATGCCGGGGCATTTGAGGGCTTCCTCCATCGCGAACAGCGCGTCGATCGGGCGCCGTGCCCGCAGCACCAGCAGCCGCCGCGACGTCAGTCCGAACAGATCGAGGCCGATGCCGTAAGGCGCGCCGGATTCGAACCGGGCCATGTCGGTCTGGATGAACAGCGTCTCCCGGCGGCCGCCGCTGGCCCTGCTGGACAGCGCCGCCAGCGCCAGAGCAAAGCCCGTCGCGGCGCCCAGATGGATAGGGGCGGCAGGCGAGATGTCATGCAGGGCGCAGCGGGCGAGCCCGCCGCCCAGCAGGGCGTCCGGCCCGCCGAGCCCGAGCGAAAGCGGGCGCACAGCCTTATCGCACTGATAAGATTGGGTATTTTCTATGGTTTGCCGGAGGCGCGCGAGCGCATCCGGGGCTTGCGCACCGGTCATCAGCTGCTCCAGAAGCCTCTCAGGATAAGCGATTAGTTCTCTATTTGTTCTTATTGATTCCGGGCTTTGTCCCGCTTGGCAAGGAGAAAATATGAAGCCGAGCGACTAGGAAGTGTTGACATTGTCAACACAAATCCAAATGTTGGAGCCCTAAGGTTTATAGGTGGGGGTTTAATCATGGAACGCACAGCAGACGCCGCAGAGCGCTCGAAGCCGAAGCCGGGGCGCGTGCGAAGCGAGGCAAACATCCACATCAGAGCGCCTCAGCAAACGAAGCAGCTTTTGGAAACTGCCGCTGTCGCGGTGGGTAAGACGCTGAGTGAATTCGTTCTTGACAGCGCGCGTCAGCACGCAACGGATGTCCTGCTGGATCAAAGGCTGTTCGTCCTTGATGCAGAGAGGCATGACGCATTCATACAAGCGCTGGATGCTCCTCCCCCAGCGGGCGCAAAATTAAGGGCGCTGATGAATCGCAAGCCGCTTTGGCAGAAATAATGGGACGCACGACGAAGCGCGGAGAGGTCAAGCCTCCCGCTCTTTTGGATGAATCACATGACTGCGGCAGCTTCGATAGTGGCAACGCTGCATTGAACGATTGGCTAAAATTGCGTGCCCTGAAGGCGCAAGGCAAAACGGCCCGCACTTACGTTGTTTGCGAGGGCAACAGAGTTGTCGGCTATTATTGTATTCTCTCCGGTTCCGTCGAACGGGCGGAGCTTCCAAAGGCTCTGAAAGAGCACGGTCTTCCCAACCCGATCCCCGTCGCCATCATCGGCCGCCTCGCAAGAGACCTGACCTATGAGGGGTCAGGCTTGGGGCTCGATATGCTTCAGGATGCGCTCAGCAAGATCGTCGTAGCGTCCCGGACCATCGGTATCCGCTGTGTGCTCGTCCATGCGATTGACGACAACGCCGCCCGGTTCTGGAAAAAGAACGAGTTTATCGAAAGCCCGCTCGGCTCCCGGACTTTCTACCTGCCAATTGAAACCATCGTCGACAGTTTGGGCGATTGAAACGGATTGTCTTGCAAACTTTCCACCCCGCTCAACCCGCCGCCTTGCCCGCTTTGGTATCGATCAGTTCCCGCAGCGGCGCTTCCAGTTCGTATTCGAAACCCTCGGGGGCATAGCGGACCTCGCTCTTGCCGGCCATGTCGCGCGGCGCGATCCGGCGCACCAGCAATTCGCCGAACCCCCTGCGTGTCGGCGTGTCGACGACCGGGCCGCCGCTCTCCTTCCAGTGCAGGTGAAACAGCGGATCGCTGCCGAGATTGTCGATCCACCATTGCAGCTTCACGCGCCCCTCCGGCACCGACAGCGCGCCATGTTTGGCGGCATTGGTGGCAAGCTCGTAGAGCAGGAGCGAGAACGTCTGCGCCGTGCGCGCGCGCAGCGCAATGTCCGGCCCCTCCATCTCGATGCGGCCGGCAAAGGGCAGGATATCGTCCGAGATCAGGCTGCGCAGACTGACGCTTTTCCAGTCGCTGGCGGTGAGGATCGACATCGCCTTGGCCAGCGCCTGCAGCCGTCCCTCACAGGTCTTCTGAATTTCCGCAAGACTGAGGCCGGGTGTGAAACTGAGCCGCACGACGGCCTGCGTCACTGCCATCACATTGCGCACGCGATGATTCAGTTCATGGATCAGCACTTTCAGCCGGTCCTCGGCGGATTTGCGCGACGCCACCTCGTCCGACAGCAATGCCGCGCGATGGGCGATGAAGCCCATGATGAAAACAGCGCCGAGTGTCATCGCAATGCCGGCGCCCGCGATCCTCAATCCACGCAGGAATCCCTCGCGCTGAAGGTTGCGCGGCACTGCGTAAACGAATTTCAGTTCGCCCTGGCCGAAATCCATGCTCCGCTCGAACAGCGTCGGGCGCCGCGCCTCGATATCCGATGGCAGGCTGAACAGTGGTTGGTCCAGCCCGTGCGAATAAACGCTGAGCGCGGTGCCGGCGGGGCTCTTCGCGTTGGCCAGCGCGGCCCGAAACAGCTTGTCAACCTGAAAGCCAAAGCCCATCACGCCAATGAAACGGTCCTCCGCATCGAAAATCGGCGCATAGAGCAGCACCGCATCGACATTCGGCGATTGCACGAGCCTGACCGGCCGCGTGCGCGTCACCTCATGGGATTTTTTGGCTCTGAGGATTGCCGCGAGCCGCTCCGGAAACGAGCCGGCATCGATTCCGATCGCGAGCCGGTTATGCGCGGGTGCGCTATCGACGACCGGAAACATCGGCCGGTCGAGCGTCACCGGGTCGATCGGCTGTCCGTTGCCCGCGCGCAATGTCGGGTTCGGTGCACCGGATGCCCGCAGCGACTCCAGCACCTGATCCGCATCGGCGGCATTGACTTCGGGGAGCCAGCCGACAGTTGCAAGATCGTCGGCCAGCCCGACTGCCCGCATGCCGAAGGTTCCGAGCGGCGCGGGTGTGCGCAGCGGCGGCGGCAGGAAAAACCGCGACACCGTTTTCGCCAGATTGGCGCGCTCCTGCAAATGTTCGCTCACAGCCGAGAAATGCGCGTCCACCACCTCGCCGATGCGAAGCCGCTCCAGCGCGCGATATTGCTGCGCCTCCTCGCGCGCGGCGTAAATAGACAGCAGCGCGCCGCCCACCGTCAGGAGCACGAGCAGGGCTCTCGATACCGTCCGCTGCGGTATGGTCGCGCGTTCGCGTAATGGCATGTATCGAGGATTATCCGTCAGGCCCACCTGGCCGCCGCAAAGCGCCAGATTTTTGCGGAACCGTCCAGACAAACATTGGTTAGAATCCCGGCCTTGGTAAAGGGATGCACGAGCGGATGAGCCATGTCGTTGAAACGGACATCCCGGCGCGGCTCGACCGGTTGCCCTGGAGCCGGTTCCACACGCTGGTGGTCGCGGCGCTTGGCATCACCTGGATCTTCGACGGTCTCGAGGTCACGCTCGCGGGGGCCTTGTCCGGCGCTCTCAAGGAGAGCCCGGTGCTGCAATTCTCCAACACCGATATCGGGATTGTCGGCAGCGCCTATCTCGCCGGCGCGGTGCTGGGGGCGCTGTTCTTCGGCTGGCTGACCGATCGCTTCGGCCGCAAGAAGCTGTTCTTCATCACCGTCGCCGTCTATCTCGTCGCCACCGGGGCGACCGCCTTCACCTGGAATCTCTGGACCTTCGCGCTGTGCCGTTTTTTCACCGGCGCCGGGATCGGTGGCGAATATGCCGCGATCAATTCCACCATTCAGGAACTGATCCCGACGCGGGTGCGCGGCTGGACCGACCTCGTGATCAACGGCAGTTTCTGGATCGGCGCTGCGATCGGCGCGGCCGGATCGATTATCTTGCTCAACCCCAACGTGATCGATCCCGAGATCGGCTGGCGGCTGGCCTTCCTGATCGGCGGTGCGC
>JAEZBA010000339.1 GCA_023430245.1 Pseudomonadota bacterium | reverse complement strand
CTTTGCGGCCGCGCGATCCGGTGGCCGCTTCGATCCGAACTTTGTTGCAGGCGCGGATGCGCGCCATCGACATCTTCAAGACGATCAGAGGGATCAGGGAGAAACTCTCATGACCTATTTCGAGCCGACCGACCGGAGCGCCTGGGTCGATGCATTTCCGAAATTGCCCTTCGGACTGCGGCACCATTTCGCCGGCAACCCGCTGCTGACCCTGCCCAAACTCGCCGAACTCGTGCAGCAATTGCCGCGCGACCGGATCGAATACAATTCCGGCAAGGCCGCCATCAGCCAGGATCCCGACAAGACACCGACCGTCGATCTCGATCCGGAAGAGGTCGTGCGCAAGATCGAAACCGCCGGTGCCTGGATGGTGCTCAAGCATGTCGAGAGCCACCCGGCCTATGGCAAACTGATCGAGGACGCTCTTCTGGAAGTTGCGAAGATGCGAGGCGAGCGCACATTGAAGGACGCCGGCTTTGACGATATCCGCGGCTTCATCTTCGTGTCGTCGGCAAACTCGACCACGCCCTTTCATGCCGACAGCGACGAAAACCTTTTCTTCCAGATTCACGGCGAGAAATTCTTCCACGTCTACGATAACCGCGACCGCTCGATCGCATCCGAACAGGCGCTCGAAGACGTGGTCGTGAAGCATCGCAACATTCCCTATGAGGCGAAGTACGATGCCAAATGCACGACCTATACGCTGCATCCGGGCGACGGCGTGTTCGTGCCCTATCAATGGCCGCATTGGGTGCGCACGGCCGACAGCTATTCGATCTCGCTGTCGCTGACCTGGAAATCTCCGGATGTGCGGCGGCGCAACGACATCTTCACGATGAACTCGATGCTGCGCGGTCTCGGCATACCGCAGAGCCCGCCCGGCATGAACCCGGCGCTGGATAACGCCAAGGTTGCGCTGTTCCGCACCGCAGCCGGTGCAGTGGCCCCGCTTCGCCGCAGCGAAGGCATGCGTCGGGTCATCCGCCGCCTCGCCTTCGGTCGCAATGCCAATTATTATTACAAGCGCGTTGCGAAGGACGGTCAGGACGCGAAGGCATCCTAGGCCGCATGAAGAGGCTAATCCGCCGCTTCTTCCGCCATGCGTTCGTCGAGGGCCGCGTCGAGCAGACGGCGGCACTCGTTCAGTTCGAACAGCGCTGCATGCAGCTTGCGCAAATCCTCGCGTGACATTTGCCGATGGACGGCTGCCGATATCGATTGCCTTCCGCCCGCGTTGACCGAAGCGCCACTCGTCCGTGACGGTGATTGCGGAGCCTCGTCCTCACTGTCCGCATGGAAGATGTCGTCATCGCCGCCGTCGTGCTCCGGATCGGCGGGCATCGCACCGCCCTGCCAGACCGACTGGACAAATTTCTGGCCCTGATCGCGCAAAATTTTCTGCACGCCGCGGATGGTATATCCCTGTCCGTAAAGCAGATGATGGATGCCGCGCAGCAGGTCGACGTCGTCCGGCCGGTAATAGCGGCGGCCGCCCGCACGCTTCATCGGCTTGATCTGGTTGAAGCGGGTTTCCCAGAACCGCAGCACGTGCTGCGGTACCTTCAGATCGTCGGCGACTTCGCTGATGGTGCGAAATGCGTCGGGCGCCTTATCCACCTAGCCCCCAATCAGTTGCGTCAGTGACTGTCGGTGTCGTCGGCCACATCCGGCCCGCTGTCGCCATTGATCTTCTGCTTGAGAATGGCGGACGGTTTGAACACCATGACCCGGCGCGGCGAAATCGGAACTTCCTTGCCGGTCTTGGGATTGCGTCCAACCCGCTGCCCCTTCTTTCGAACGACAAAGGAGCCGAACGACGACAGCTTCACGGTCTCGCCGCGCTCGAGGCAATCGGTGATTTCCTTGAGGACCTGCTCGACCAGGGTGGCAGACTCCGTCCGCGACAGTCCCACCTTCTGGTAAACCGCCTCACACAGATCCGCTCGCGTAACTGTTTTCGCCGTCATCGCCCCGCAGCCCCTACTCGGCGATCCTTGTTATTTTACAAGACGATATGGACTTACTTTTCCACGGTCAACCGAAGAAAGGCAGCCAAGCCGTGATTAGCCGACTGGAGTATCACGATGCGGGATTTCGCGCCGCGCTGCGGCATCGACGGATGGGTAATTTTTTACATCCGAACCAGCGAAGCGCCCCAGGTGAAACCACCCCCCATCGCCTCGAACATCACCAGATCGCCCTTTTTGATGCGACCGTCGGCAATGCCCGCGCATAACGCGAGCGGAATCGAGGCGGCCGAGGTATTTCCGTGCCGGTCCACGGTGATGATGACCTTCGCTGGGTCGAGCCCGAGCTTGATGACCGACCCGTCGATGATGCGACGATTGGCCTGGTGCGGCACGAACCAGTCGAGATCGTGAGCGGTATAGCCGGTCGCCTTGAACGCATCCTTGATCACGTCGGTGATCATCGAGACCGCATGTTTAAAGACTTCCTTGCCCTCCATGCGCAGATGACCGACGGTCTGGGTCGAAGACGGGCCGCCATCGACGTAAAGCTTCATCTTGTGGCGGCCGTCGGATCGCAGATGCGTGGTCAGAATCCCCCGATCGGTCATCGCACCCGGCTGGTCCTGCGCCTCGATCACCACCGCGCCCGCGCCGTCACCGAACAGGACGCAGGTGGTGCGATCGGTCCAGTCGAGAATGCGTGAAAAGGTCTCCGCGCCGATCAGCAGAGCACGTTTGGCAAGGCCACTCCGCAGCATCCCATCGACGGTGCCGAGGCCATAAACAAAGCCCGAACAGACCGCCTGGATGTCGAAGGCAAAGCCGCCGGTGATGCCAAGCCCGGCCTGGATCGACACGGCCGTGGCCGGAAAAGTGTTATCGGGCGTCGAGGTCGCGCATACGATCAGGTCGATATCCTGCGGAGCCAATCCCGCATCGGCGAGCGCCGCCAGCGCCGCCTTGATGCCAAGATGCGACGTGAACTCGCCATCGGCGGCGACATGACGCTCGCGAATACCGGTGCGCTGCACGATCCAGTCGTCGGAGGTGTCGACCTGGGTCGCGAGCTCGGCATTGGTCAAAACGCGCTCCGGCAGATAGCAGCCGGCGCCGATAATCACGGACCGCAATGTCACGATGCCGCTCCGGCCTCAGGCAGTTCAGCCACCACGCGGGCTTCCGGCACCAGCGCCTGTTCGATCTTGGCCTTCAGATCGTTGCGCACCATCTGATAGCCGATATCGACCGCGGCGGAAAAGCCGTTTGCATCGGCGCCGCCATGGCTCTTGATGACGATCCCGTTCAAGCCGACGAACACTCCGCCATTGGCGCGGCTCGGGTCGATCTTGGCCGCGAGTTTGCGGAATGCACCGCGAGCAAACAGATAACCGATACGCGTGAATATGGTCTCTTTCATCGCGGCCTTGAGATAGCCCGCGATCTGCCGGGCGGTCCCCTCGGCCGCCTTGAGCGCGATATTGCCGGCGAAGCCTTCCGTTACCACCACGTCGACGGTGCCCTTGCCGATGTCGTCGCCTTCGACGAAGCCCGAATAATGGATGTGTGGCAAGTCGCGCTCGCGCAAAATCCGGCCCGCTTCGCGCACTTCATCCAACCCCTTAACTTCTTCAACGCCGATATTCAGAAGGCCAACGGTCGGCCGGTCGATATCGAGCAGGATACGCGCCATGGCGCTGCCCATCACCGCCATGTCGATCAGGTGCTGTGCATCGGCGCCGATATTGGCGCCGAGATCGAGCACCACCGATTCGCCGCGCAGCGTCGGCCAGATCGCCGCGATTGCCGGGCGCTCGATCCCGGCCATGGTGCGCAGATGGATTTTCGCCATGGCCATCAGCGCGCCGGTATTGCCGGCTGACACCGCCACATCGGCTTCGCCCTGCTTTACCGCGTCGATCGCAAGCCACATCGACGACTTCCATCGCCCCTGGCGAAGCGCCTGGCTCGGCTTGTCGTCCATCTTCACGGCAACGTCGGTGTGAATGATGCGCGACGCGGCCTTCAGCTTCGGATGCACGGCGAGCGCCGCCTCGATCTCGGGCGCGATGCCGAAAAACACGAACTCGGTGTCGGGATGGCGCATCTGTGCCAGCGCCGCGCCGGGAATGACCACGGACGGGCCATGGTCGCCTCCCATGGCATCGAGCGCGATGCGAACCTTGTCTGGCATTGTGCCGGCCCTAATGCCCCGAACCCGAAGTCCGCTTCGATCCGTGGCTGGCGCGAGAGCGGACTTCGGATTCGAAGCACACTAGCAAAGCTGTGATTCCAGGGGTGGTTGGATTTGCCATTCGCCTTGCGCATCCGCGCCGGGTTGGGTTGCGATGATCAAATCGGCTCCACCGTCGAGAGCCCGGGAACACGGAAAGGCGGCGGAACCAGGCGCGGGCGCGGACCATA
>JAEZBA010000139.1 GCA_023430245.1 Pseudomonadota bacterium | reverse complement strand
CTGCTCCGAGCGGTACAGGTCGCGCACCACCTCGGCGATGGCGACGATGTCGCCGGAATTGATCTTGACCTCGTATTCCTGGGCGCGACGCGACCACATGGTGCGCTTGACGCGGGCGCGGCCCTTCAGGGTCTCCAGCGCGCGCTTGACCATCGCCGGCTCGGACAATTTGCGCATGCCGACCGACGCGATTTTCGCGGTCGGAACCCGCAGCGTCATCTTATCCTTGACGAAGTTGATGACGAAGAGCTCGAGCTTGGCGCCGGCAACCTCCTGCTCTTCGATCGCCAGGATCTGGCCCACGCCATGGGCCGGATAGACGATGAATTCAGTGGTCTTGAAGCCTTGACGCTGCGTCGTCTTCTTATTGACAGTCATTCCAGAGGGTGCTCCTTCGCCAGCCGGATTGGGGCGGCTGGGCGCTGCTTTGGCCACGGGAGCTCCACGGCCAGCAAGCCGGGAGCCTTGCGAGTTCCGCCTCGTCGGGGCGGAGGGCGTGTTGGCCCGGCGGGCGGTGCCGCTGGGCGCTTTCTTCGACTTCGACGGCTTCGCGGCCGCCGACTTCTGAGATTTCAGCTTTTGAGACGACGATTTCGAACGGGATTTATCGGGCACGGTACGCGCGTGGGGTTTCCACGCCCTCTCTGGAGCGGCTCCTCTGGAACGGATCCGAAAAAATAAGCTCCCCCGGACGTGAATGGTAAAAGGGGGAGCTTCGTTCCGGTTAAGGCGTTCCAATTCCGTGACTATAGCACATTTTCCGCAAAAATCAATGTGTTAAGCCCCCGCAGCGGGCGTTCGGCCGCGCTCCGAGGGTGGAAAATTCGGGCAAGAGGTTAAGAAGCGGCGGGCTGAACCGGCTTAATTTCCGGTTCCCGGTTCGGGGGAAAAATACTGTTCCTTGCCCTCGACGCCTTCCCAGTCCTTGTGATCGGCCGGCGGCTCTTTCTTGGCGGTGATGTTGGGCCACTTGCTGGCATATTCAGCATTGATCTGCAGCCACTTCTCCAGCCCCGGCTCGGTGTCGGGCTTGATCGCCTCGACCGGGCATTCCGGCTCGCAGACCCCGCAATCGATGCACTCGTCGGGGTGGATGACGAGCATGTTTTCTCCCTCGTAGAAACAATCCACGGGGCAGACTTCCACGCAGTCCATGAACTTGCAGCGGATGCAGTTGTCGTTGACGATGTAAGTCATTCCGTACCGACCGGATTCTAGAACGCTGAAAATGTGCGTAGCGTAAGGGTTACGGGCGCGCAAGGGAGCGCGCAAGGGATCGCATCGTGATCCGTCAGCCGGTATCGGGCCGCTTCAGCCGCAGAAGCTCACGGCGCTCATGTTTGGACGGCCGCCGCGACTGCGCGTCCGGTGTGTCGGGGGCGACATCCGGCGGGGGCGGCGAGATATCCTCGAACAGTGCGCTCGCGTCGGACGCAGAGCCGCGGCGTTCGGCAAAGCCTGCGACCCGCAAAATGCGGATGCGGTCAAAGGCGATGGTGACGACGTCGCCGATGCGCACAGCGCGGCTGGCGGCATCGACGCGGGCGCCGTTGAGCCGGACCAGACCATTGTCAGCGAGCCCGGCGGCGGCCGTGCGGGTGCGGACCACCCGCGCGTGCCACAGCCATTTGTCGATCCGCTGCCGATCCAAACCGTCCGCGCGCTGTTAGCGGCGCTCCTTTGAATCCGCCTCGAGCTGGGCCTTCAGGGCTGCCAGTTTCGCGAACGGAGAATTCGGATCTGGCTCGCGCTCGCGCCGTTCGGGGCGCGGACGGGCATCCTGCTGACGCGGCCGATTGTCCGGCTTGCCGTGGCGGGGCGCATCCGGGCCGCCTTCGGGACGGCGTGGGCGGCCGCCACGATCCTTGCGCGGCGGAGGCGGCCCATGCGGGCGCTGGTCTTGACGCTGGTCCTGGCGTCGCTCCTGACGGTGCTCCTGCGGCGCAGCGCCGGTCTGGGAGGCAGCCTGGTCGCCTGCCGCTGCTCCTTCAGGCCTCGCAGCCTGCTGGCCCTCCGCAGGACGATGGCCGCCATGCCGCTCGCGGCGATGATGGTTGCGTTGCGGACGCTTCTCGCGGTTTTCGAAACGCCCGGGCCGCCAGACTTCAATCAGTTCGGGCTCGGCAGGTGCAGCCTGGCTGTCGGTGCCGGCGGCGTCGGACGCCACCGCCTCAACGCTCCCGGCCTCTGTGGTCGCGCCGGCGACCTGTTCATTGTCGGAAGATGGCTGCCCTTCGTCCGACGATTCGACGGCAGAAGACTCGCTGTCGGATGCGTTTACCGGTGCTGTGTCTGCCGATGCATCCGCGATGGTCTGCGAATCGTCTGCCTGCGGGGATTCCGCAACCATGTCCGGATTGACCGGCTCCGGCTCGGCTACCCGATCCGCGCCCGCGTCAACCGGAGCCATCGGCATATTGTCGTTTGCGATTTGAACGGCGGGGTTATCGCCGCTGTCACCGGCATCCGCTTCGGCCGGTTGCGCCGCGCTTTCGGCGGCAACCACCTCCGGCTGCGACACCGGCTCCGGCGGCTTCGGCCGGCGCTCCATGCGGTAACCAAGCGAGCGCAGGATCGAGGCAAAATCCTCTCCGGACGAACCGACCAGCGATGTCATGCCCACCGTCACGGTGAAGCCGGTGCCATCCAGCGCGCCCTGCGGCTTGATCCCGGGCGAATTATTGCGCCAGGCCAACGCCGGACGGATTAGGTCGGCGAGACGCTCGAGAATATCGACGCGCACGGCGCGCTCGCCCGCAACCCGGTAACCGGCAACCCGATACAAATTCTTCGGAACGTCCTTGTTCGCCGGAATCGAGGTTCGCCCGCTCGATGCCAATTGCTGAACCTCGTCGAGACCGCGCATGTCGCCGGAATCGTTCTTGATCGCGTAGAGCAGCGTCGCCAGCGCGCGCGGAGCCGGCTTCAGGAGCGGCGGCACATAGAGGTGATAGGCACCAAAGCGCAGGCCGTATTTCCTCAAGGCGGCACGGGAGTTCTGATCCAGCCCCTTCACATCGTCGGCGACTTTTTGGCGCTCCAGCACGCCGAGATCCTCGATCAGCCGATAGGCCACACCGCGCGCGATGCCGGTGACATCCTCCGCTGCAGCAAGCGCCGACAGCGGACCGAGCAGCTTGTCGATATGCGCCTTGATCCACAGATCGAGCCTCGCCTGCACCTGCTCGCGCGCGGCGCCGGTCAATTGCTCGTCGGCGAGGATGCGAATGCGTGGCCGCAACACCTCGTCACCGGCCACCAGCTTGCCGACCGTGTCACCGGTCCAGCGGATCGTACCATCCGAGGTCAGAACGAATTGCTCGTCCGGCGCCTGAGCCAGCTTCGCGGCCCGTGCGTCGATCTCGCCAGCCAGCGCCTTCTGCGCAGCCGCGTGCAACGCCTTCGCTTCGGAGCCACCTGCGGAAGGGTCCGCAGCAAAACGAAAGCCCTCCAGCCGTCCGAGCAGATGGCCTTCGACGGTGACTTCGCCGGTCTTTGAAATTTCACTTTCCAATGTGGTGTTCTCGCGCAGCCGCCGCATCAACACGCTGGTACGGCGATCGACAAAGCGGGCGGTAAGACGCTGGTGAAGCGCATCCGACAACTTGTCCTCGACCGCGCGCGTGACGCCCTGCCAGTGTTCTGGATCGGCAAGCCAATCTTGCCTGTTGGCAACGAATGTCCAGGTTCGAACATGCGCGATCCGGTTGGAGAGAGAGTCGATGTCGCCTTCGGGGTGGTCTGCCTGCGCGACCTGGCGGGCAAACCAGTCATCCGGGATTTTACCCTCCCTCATCAAAAATCCATAGAGGGTGGTGACAAGTTCGGCATGGTTTGCCGGAGCGATCTTCCGGTAGTCCGGAACCTGACAGGCTTCCCACAATCGCTCGACTGCGGCCCGCGTCTTCGTCAGCGACCGGATTTCTCCGTCGCGCGCGGCATGTTCCAGCACCAGAAAATCCTCGGCGAGCGGCGCGCGGGTGAGGCCCGGCTCGGCAGGGATCTCCGAAAGCGAAGCCTGCAGTGCGCCGATCGAGGAAAAATCGAGATCGGAATTGCGCCATTGCAAGAGCTTCAGCGGCTCGAACGAGTGGCTTTCCAGCCGCTGCACCAACTCGTCGTCAAACGGAGCGCAACGGCCGGTGGTGCCGAAAGTACCATCTCGTGTGGCGCGCCCGGCGCGGCCGGCGATCTGCGCGAATTCGGCCGGCGCGAGGTTGCGGAACTGATAGCCGTCGAACTTCCGATCGGAGGCGAAGGCGACGTGATCCACGTCGAGATTGAGCCCCATGCCGATCGCGTCGGTGGCGATGAGATAGTCGACGTCACCGGACTGATAGAGTGCCACCTGCGCGTTCCGGGTCCGCGGCGACAAGGCCCCCAGAACCACCGCCGCGCCGCCGCGCTGGCGCCGCACCAGTTCGGCGATTGCATAAACCTCGTCGGCCGAGAAGGCGACGATGGCCGAGCGGCTTGGCAGCCGTGTCATCTTGCGGTCGCCGGCAAAGGTCAGTTGCGACAGTCGCGGCCGAGACACGATATTGGCGCCCGGAAGCAGCCGCTCGATCATCGGCCGGATCGTGGCAGCACCGAGGATCAGAGTTTCCTCGCGCCCACGCCGGTTCAGGATGCGGTCGGTAAAGACATGCCCGCGCTCGAAATCCGCCGCGAGCTGGATTTCGTCGATCACCACGAAAGCCGGATCGAGATCGCGGGGCATGGCCTCGACGGTCGAGACCCAGAAGCGCGGATTGGCGGGCTTGATCTTCTCCTCGCCGGTGATGAGCGCGACCGAATCCGCCCCCACCCGGTCGGCCACCTTGTTGTAGACCTCGCGCGCAAGCAGGCGCAGCGGCAGCCCGATCAGGCCGGAGGAATGCGCGAGCATCCGTTCGATCGCCAGATGGGTCTTGCCGGTATTGGTCGGGCCGAGCACGGCAGTGACACCGGCGCCGCGCATACGAGCGTCGCTTCGAACGCCAGGCGAAAATGAAATGGGCATCAAGATTCCGAAAACCGAGGTCTCACGAGGCGGCGGGCCGGGCCAATGAGGCGCGAGACCGGTGCGTCAGCCAGCAAACGCGCCAACTTGTCACCCGGACTGTCTCACAACGCAACACTGTCCATAATTTTTGGCGCAACCGGTTAAGCTATGGAACGAGTCTGGAACGAAACACGGCCGAATCGCTGACTCAGGGGCGTTCCCCTCCGTTCACCGCCACATGTAGAGAGATTGCCGCAAAACCCACTATATCGGGTGAAAATGGGAAAAATCTCAGACATCTGACGCGGCTGTTGCCTAACTCCGGCGAATCCAGAACCCAGGCAAAGAGTCAACCTGCCGCTTTCGGAATGTGGAGAACGGCGGGGATATTACAAGCAACCTAGTTGGTCTTCGCGCTGGCCCGGCTCGGCAACGGCGAAACCGCGAGCTGCGTCGCCTGCAGGATACCCTGCCCGAGCGGCGTCGGGATCACCACCCGGTAGGGCACCAGCACGCGGGTCCCGGCGATCGGCACCAGCCAGGTTTCCATATCGCGCTGGTCGATCAGGTATTTGACCGCACTGCGGTTCGGGACATACCCGGCCAGCGGGGCGAAATAAATCGCACAAACCAGAGCGGGACCCGAATATCCGTTGGTCTCGACCTGCTCCATCCGCTTGTAAGCCAGCGTCAGGTCGTAGCGCATCCGGCCGTCGAAGATCGGGGCGTGCTGCTTGCAGACCTCCGGCGCCATCAGGTCGCCCTTCCCCTGCACCCGCAGGAGCGAGCCGGTCATCGGGTCGAGCACATTGCGGCGATGCGCCTCGGTCACACGAATGCGGTCGGGATGTTCGACCATGGGCGGCTCGATGGTGAGGTCCTTGACCGCCCCGTCGGCAATTTTCATCCGCAGGTCTTCGAATTTCTTTCCCCATTTGATCGAGAGGGCGTAGTTCGCCGGCGCGAGCTGCCCATTCTTGATGGCTCCGCGGGACGCCGTGGTGCCATGGCCGGAGCTGAAAAACCGGGCCAGTCCGGCAGTCGACCCCTTGGCCTCCGCCGAAAAGCGATCTTCCCGGACATCGACCTTCCAGGATCCTTCCCCGAGCTTGATCCCGGCCAGCGAAGCCGTATACCGCGCATCCAGCCGGGCCTGGGCATAAACATCGGGAGTGACAGCAAGGCTGAGGAACAGCCCGCCCAACGCCGCGCCGATACCGGTCCTTGAAAGAAACTGCACCTGGTCCTCGCGGAGCCCTGTCGGGCCCTTCGGTTGGAGCTCTGGCCGCCTGATCGTGCCGTCACGATCCACGCCAGTAAACCTAAGCGATTCGGCACCATTATGCCGTTTCTGTGGTCTAGCCGGGTCGGCGGCCGCCCGACACGAGCCTTGACGCCTCCGCCCAGCGTCTTTATAGGACCGCGTCTTAACGCGAAAACGCAATCACGGCCTGCGCCCCGCGCGGCGCCTCAGATCATATTCGGGATTTTCAATCATGTCGCGCAAGTGCGACCTCACCGGCAAGGCGTTCCAGACCGGTCACAAGGTGAGCCACTCGAACCGCAAGACCAAGCGGCGGTTCCTGCCGAACCTTGTCAACGTCACGTTGGCCTCGGAGACGCTCGAGCAGTCGATCCGGCTTCGGGTTTCCGCCAATGCACTCCGCACGGTCGATCACCGTGGCGGCCTCGACGGCTTCCTGGCCAAGGCCAAGGATGTCGAGTTGTCGCCGAAGGCGCTCGACTTCAAGCGCCAGCTGGAGAAGAAGCTCGCTGACGCGAGCTGATTTTCGTCGACGTCTAGTTTCGGTGATCGTGGCCGGGCTCGTCCCGGCCATTGACGTTTTAGATTCCGCATAAGGCCGGTGCTGCGGCCATGCGAAGCGGATGCCGGCCTGGCAATGAAGAGCCCTCGACCGGTCGGCTTCGTCACCGATCCAGCAGCGTGAATTGCAGCAAGATCGTCCGCTGGATGATCGAGAAATTGTCGTCCGATACCAGCGTCAGCACCGTCTCGCCGGCCGCAGAGCGGTGCACGCTGAGGCCTTCCATGTTGTCGATCTGGAAACCCATATCGGCCGAAATCAGAAC
>JAEZBA010000557.1 GCA_023430245.1 Pseudomonadota bacterium | reverse complement strand
GACGCACCGCCCGGTTTCGCAACGAAACCCTTAACCGGGAACAACGAGCCCGCTTTCAGGCCGCGTCCGGCTTTCTTTCCGCCGCGGGACGAGCCGCAACCGTCGGCTCCTCCACGCGCTCGAGCCAGACTTCACGCCACCAGGAATAGATGCTGCGCGGACAGAACATCCGGCATTCACTGTAACGGGCCTGGCACCACACGCGGTCAAGAACGACGGCCGGTGTTTTCAGCGTGGTCATCTTTCCCGTTCGCTCGTCGATAAAACGCTCGATGCGGGTCTTCACGCGAAAGGTCTTGCCGCAATACGGCACCAGTTCCGCATCCCACTTCATGCCGCGATGGTTCGTCTTGGTATCCAGGGTCGCGAGAACATCGCGATAGGATTTGACGCGCACCAGTTCGCCGGGCTGCAGATTGAGATCCGACATCGGCGCAGGACCGGAGAGCGGAAGGCGGCCCTTCCGCCACGGATAAGGTGTTCCGCCCCGCAACGACTGGAAGGCATCATACAGCCAGCGGAACGGCATGCCGATCTTGTCGCGCCAGGCCTGGGTACCATTATTGTAGCAGACGAACATGAAACCGCTCGCGATACGTGCGAGAGAGGCATTGCCCGAGCGATAATCCTCGACATATTGCGACAGGTCCCACCACGGCAGCAGCGTGGTGTAGCGCGGCAGCTCGGTCGCCTGGCAGCGATAGCGGATGGGTTCTCCGGCCGTCGCGCGCGGCCACTGGGTGGCGTTGATGACGTCCTGTTCGGTGCACATCGACGTGACGTTGTCCGGAGCGGATGCGGGGGAAAGCATCGGCGCACTGTCCGCCTCCGCCGACACCGGCTTCAGCCAGGCCTCCTTCCAGAACAGAAGGCACCCCGCCTGACAGCCGCCATAGGCCTTGCCGTCGCAGCGCAGATCGAGATGGATTCCCGACTCGAGGTGGCGGCCTCCGGTTCCCGAGACCGTGTCGCAGGTTTTATGCGCGCGTTTGTAGACGCGAAATCTCTGCCCGCAATAGTCGAACATCTGCGGCGCGAACGGCAAGCCCTCCATGGAACCGCCCTTGTCGAGCGTCCTCAGGATCTCTTGCTTGCTGCGCACCTCAACCAGATCGCCAGCCTTGATATTCATCGTCGTTACTTTCAGTCACTGTTGCGGTATGTCGCCCCGCATTCCGCCCTCGTATTCTTTTATTCCGGCATATGTCACGCCTCTCACGTCGCGGCCGGCTCCGCTTCGCCGCGGGCAACCAGCGCCCGAAACAGCGTCAGGTAGAATTCCAGCTGCCTCATTGCGAATAACAGGATCGTCACATACGCCGTCATCATCACTGTGCCGGCGACGGCAAGCCTTATGAATGCCGATGGCAGATCGTCCAGTCCCTGCAACACAAGCCAGGCGAGCCCGGTCGCGACCAGCGCCGCAACGACAGGGCGCATCGTCGCCTGGAATATGTCTTTTGGTGAAACCACGGTGCCGTGAAGGCACCAATACACGTGCGGAACCAGCCACAGCGTCAGTGTCGCCGAGAATGCAAAGGCAACGCCGTTCGGGCCGTATGGCAGGCCGATCACATACGCGCAGATCAGCATCGGCGCGATCACGAAGGAGATCAGCATACTTCGATAAAACAGGCCGTTCGCATACATCAGCCAGCCGATCGGATTGACGATTCCGAAGATCAGCACGGTCGGAGTCAGCAACTGGAAGATCGGAACCGCGTGGCCCCATTGCGAGCCGAGTAGCACCCGAATGAGATCGACCGCAAAGATCGCGGAGAAGATCGTGATCGGCGCGGTCATCGAAATGACCAGCGTATATGCTTTCAGGAAGTAGTTGCGGAAGCGCGGCGGATCGCTCTGAAGCCGGGCCAGCGCGGAGAACGTGATGCCGCCGACCGCGGCATTGATATTGCCCGTGGGAATGTTGATGACCTGATAGGCGCGGCTATACAGTCCCAACGCATCCGCACCCCAGACCCTGCCGATGAGCAGCTTGTCGAGATTGTAGGCAATATAGATCACGACACCGTTGATGGTCATGATGCCGCCAAATCCCAGCATCGATTTCACGTCGGCATCCAGCTTCGGTGCGCCGGGCCGCCAGCCGGCCACGATCCAGACCGCGACCGTGGTGAAAGCCGGCGCCATCAGGGTCGAGCCGATCAGCGCCCAATAGCCGTAGCCGGCCAACGCCATGCCGATTCCGACCGACATGCTGCAAAGCTGAGCGCACAGTTCGATCGCGGTGATGCTGACATAACGCAGATCGCGCTGGAGCAGCGCCGAGTGCTGGATACCGAGCGCGTTGACGAAGAAGCCCGCGCCCATGACCACGGTGACCCAGAACAGACGCGGTTCATGATAGAATTTCACCAGAAGCGGTGCGCTGGCGATGCAGACCATCGCCAGAACACCGCCGACCAGGATGTTGACCCAGAACAAGGTCGAGGTCTGCTGATGGGTGATCGTCTCGCGTTGAATCGTGGCGGTGGAGAGTCCGGCTGAGGTGAAAAGTTCATAGATCCCGGTCACCGTCACGACCATCGCGACGAT
>JAEZBA010000060.1 GCA_023430245.1 Pseudomonadota bacterium | reverse complement strand
GACAAGCCCGGCGCCTATCGCGATGTTGCGGTGATGAACGCCGCTGCCACACTGGTGGTCGCAGGCGTGGCAAAAGATTTGAAGGAAGGCGCGGAAAAGGCCGGCAAAGCCTTGTCGAGTGGTGCCGCGCGCTCCCGTCTCGATCGCCTGATCGAAGTATCCAACGCATGAGAGTTCAATGGCCGACATCCTGAAGACGATCGAGGCCTACAAGCGCGAGGAGATCGCGGCCGCGAAGCGCGAGACAAGCCTCGCCGCGCTTGACGCTGAAGCGCGGGCCGCGTCCGCGCCGCGCGGCTTTGCCGCTGCGATCGAGCGCAAGCTTGCGGCCGGGCAATATGCGCTGATCGCCGAGGTCAAGAAGGCAAGTCCGTCGAAAGGCTTGATCCGCGCGGATTTCGATCCGGTGGCGATCGCGCGGGCCTATGAAGCGGGCGGCGCCGCCTGCCTGTCGGTGCTGACCGACGCGCCGTCGTTTCAGGGCAAACCCGAATTCCTGACACAGGCGCGGGCCGCCACATCCCTGCCCGCCTTGCGCAAGGATTTCATGTTTGACCCCTATCAGGTGGCGCAGGCGCGCGCCTGGGGCGGCGACTGCATCCTGATCATCATGGCTGCGGTCGATGACGCCGCCGCGCATAACCTCGAAGCCGCCGCGATTTCCTACGGCATGGACGTGCTGATCGAAATCCACGATGAGGCCGAGCTCGACCGCGCCCTCAAGCTCAAGTCGCGGCTGATCGGCATCAACAACCGCAATCTGCGTACGTTCGAGACATCGCTCGATGTCAGCATGGCGCTGGCGCCGAAAGTGCCGCGCGACCGGCTGATCGTCGGCGAGAGCGGCATTTTCACGCCGGCCGATCTCGCGCTATTGTCGGAGGTCGGTATCTCCACGTTCCTGATCGGGGAAAGCCTGATGCGCGCGAACGACGTGGCCGAAGCAACCCGCTTGCTGCTGGCGCAGCCGCAGACCCGCGCCGCAGCGAGCTAAGTCATGTCCGACAAAGTACTCACCCATCTCGGACCTTCGGGCGAAGCGCATATGGTCGACGTCTCCGACAAGGCGGCGACCGAGCGCGTTGCCGTGGCGGAAGGCCGTGTGATCATGAGCAAGGCAACGCTCGACCTTGTTGTGTCGGGCAATGCCAAGAAGGGCGACGTGCTCAGCACCGCGCGCATCGCCGGCATCATGGCGGCCAAGCGCACGCACGAACTGATCCCGCTTTGCCATCCGCTGGCATTGTCTCAGGTGAGTGTCGATCTCACGCCGGATCCGGCGCTGCCCGGCATTGCCGTGCGCGCCAGTGTGAAAGTGACCGGACCGACCGGCGTGGAGATGGAAGCGCTCACCGCCGTATCGGTCGCGTGCCTGACCATCTACGACATGGTCAAGGCGGCCGAACGCGGCATGCGCATCGAAGGCGTGCATCTGGTGGAAAAGACCGGCGGTAAATCCGGTCCCTACCGGGCGACGTCTTGAACATGGCACTCCTGCCCGTCGCCGACGCCTTGCAGCGCGTACTGGCGCCAGTAAGTCCACTGTCGACCGAGCGCGTGCCGATCACCGAAGTGCACGGGCGTGTGCTGTCAGACGATGTCCGGTCGCTGCGGACCCAGCCGCCGGTCGATGTGTCGGCGATGGACGGCTATGCGGTGCGGTCCGAGGACGTCACCAGCGCGCCGACCGATCTGAAAGTCATCGGCGAGGTCGCGGCCGGACGCCCGTTCTCCGGCGAGGTGAGACCGGGCCAGGCGGTGCGCATTTTTACCGGCGGCGAATTGCCGGCCGGAGCCGACACAATCGTGGTGCAGGAAGATACCCGCCGCGACGGCGACACTGTCATCGTCACCGAGGTGCCGCGGAAGGGCCGCCATATCCGCGCCGCCGGCCTGGATTTCAAGGAAGGTGAGACCCTGCTGACGCGCGGCCGCGTCCTGACCGGCCGCGATCTCGGCCTTGCCGCGGCGATGAACCATCCGATCCTGCCGGTCTACCGCAAGCCGCGGGTGGCACTGCTCGCCACCGGCGACGAACTGGTGCTGCCCGGACGCCAGCCGGGCCCGGGTCAGATCGTCTATTCGAACGGCTATTCGGTGGCGACGCTGGCGCGGCAGGAAGGCGCCGACGTCAGCGACCTCGGTATCGCCCGCGATACCGTCGCCGATACCGTCGCGGCCATCCAGGATGCACGCATGCGCCGGGCCGACGTGCTCGTCACCATGGGCGGCGCTTCGGTCGGCGACTATGACCTCGTGCAGCAAGCGCTGAAGCAGGAGGGCATGGATCTCTCCTTCTGGAAGATCGCGATGCGCCCGGGGCGTCCGCTGATGCATGGCCGGCTCGGCCCGATCCATGTGCTGGGCCTGCCGGGCAATCCGGTCTCGGCCTTCGTCTGCGCGGTGCTGTTTCTGGTGCCGCTGCTGCGCACCCTGACCGGCCGCGCCGACGTTTCAATCCCGCTCGACCATGGCCTGCTCGGCTGCGACCTGCCGGAGAACGACGAGCGCGCCGATTACCTGCGGGCGCGCCTCTCGCGATCGTCGCGCGGGGCGCTGGTGGCGACGCCGTTTCCGACTCAGGATTCGTCCATGACCCGCGTCCTCGCCGACGCCGATTGCCTCGTGATCCGGGAACCGCATGCATCGCAGGCGCTCGCAGGCTCACCCTGCGTTATCCTAAAGCTTCCCCTTTAGGCATCTCCCGCTTTCTTCACGTCAAATTAAGGGGTTGCGGAACACATATCGAACATATAGTGTTCGTTCATGATTTGTTTCGTATCTCTTGGGATTGTTCCACGATCCTGACGCCTGTCCGGGAGACACCTGATGCTGACCCGCAAGCAGTTCGAGCTTCTGCGATTCATAAACGAGCGTCTGAAGGAAGCCGGCGTTCCGCCCTCCTTCGACGAGATGAAGGACGCACTCGACCTGCGCTCCAAGTCCGGCATCCATCGGCTGATCACGGCGCTGGAGGAGCGCGGCTTCATCCGCCGCCTGCCCAACCGGGCGCGCGCCATCGAGGTGATCAAGCTGCCGGATTCGGTCAACCAGGGCAGCACGCCCCGCCGCGGCTTCACCCCGAGCGTGATCGAGGGCAATCTCGGCCGGGTGCGGACCGTATCGGAAGACGATGGCGGGCGCCCCGTCGCGGTGCCGATGATGGGCCGGATTGCAGCGGGCACGCCGATCGAGGCGATCCAGACCAAGAGCCACACCATCAACGTGCCGCCGGACCTGCTGACCTCCGGCGATCATTTCGCGCTCGAAGTGCGCGGCGATTCGATGGTCGATGCCGGCATTCTCGACGGCGATACGGTGCTGATCCGCAAGTCCGAAGCCGCCGATACCGGCGACATTGTCGTGGCGCTGATTGATGATGAGGAAGCGACGTTAAAGCGATTTCGCAGGCGCGGCGCTTCCATCGCACTTGAACCGGCTAATACGTCGTATGAAGTCCGTATCCTGCCGCCCACACGAGTACGTATTCAGGGCAAGCTGGTGGGGCTATTCCGCCGTTACTGACGGGCCGTCATCGGCTTCCAGATCGGCCGGCCGCGGCGTCGCATCACGCGGCGGCGCCGGGCGTGCGGGGATTGCAACCGCTGCGGCAGGCGCGCGGGCCCAGGGCCGGTCGTAAGTTGGCGGCCGTGTGCTCTCCTGCACGAACATGCTGCCATCCCAGCGGGCCGAGACTGCACCATGCGCGCGCGCACCATTGCGGTCGATCAGCAAGGCCGCGCAGACCGGTGGAGCGTTGCGCGCCGTCACGACAAACACGGCCGACTCGCAATCCTCGATCAGTCCCTCCGCGCTGAGCGACAGCGCCACGGCGCGGCCATCGGCAAGCCGCGCAACGCAGCCCGCCGGATCGCAGAGAACGCCCTGCCCGAGAGTCTCGTCCTTGTCCGTCCGTGAATCGCCATCGGCGGCGAGCCATCCGCGCAAGGCGAAGGCATCCCGGCGACCGCCCATCACCCGCAACACGCCGCCGGCGTCCCTGACCGCGACCATCCCGGCATCGGACGATACGAGGATGTCCGGCCGCGGTGTCGTCCAGGCCCCGACGATACAGATCGCAACCAGCGCGGCGCCGGTCCAGCGCAGCGGCGTTCGCAGCAGGCACATCACCACCAGACCGGCGGTGCCGGTCAGCAGCGTGCCGACACCGAAAGCCGGGATTCGTCCGACCGCACCAGGCAGGCTTGTGACCCATGTTGCGACCACGATGACCCACTCGATCCCCTCGCCCATCAGAAACCAGAATGGCCGGTCGAAACCGAACGGTATGGTGGCGAGGCCGAGCAGGCCGGCCGGCATCACCAGGATCGAAAAGGCGGGCATTGCGAGCAGGTTCGACAGCACACCATAGGGCGCGAGCCGATGGAAGTGATAAGCCGCGAACAGCGTGGTCGCAAAGCCGGCAACCACCGACGCCACCACCAGTGCCAGGACTTCGCGTCCGCCCCAGAGTGCAATCCGGGCGGACAGCGTCGACTTCGGTGCGGCCGACAGCCACGGCAGCCCGCGTTCATAGACCGCGATCAGGGCGAGCGTGGCTGCAAACGACATCTGAAAGCTCGGATGCACGATCGCTTCCGGCGACACCGCGAGCAGAACCAGTGCGGCGACGCAGATGGTGCGCAATGTCAGGGCCGGCCGGTCGAACATCACGCCGACCAGCACGATCGCGGTCATGATGAAGGCGCGCTGGGTCGCAACCCCAGCTCCCGACAGAACGAGATAGAACGCCGCCATGCAGAGCGCCGCGAATGCCGCCCATTTCTTGATCGGATAGCGGCTGGCGATCGAGGGGAACAGCGCAAGCCCGGCGCGGACGACGAAGAACGCGATGCCGGCGACCAGCGCCATGTGATAGCCGGAGATCGACAGCACATGCGCCAGACTGGACACATACATCGCCTCGTTCACGTCGGCGGATATTGCGCCGCGCTTGCCGGTGATCAGAGCCGATGCGATTGCGCCGGTGTCGCCTGGAATCGCCGCGCGAATGCGTGCATCGATGGCGTCCCTGAGCGAGCCGATGGCCGCGGCATATCGCAGCCATAATCCCGGAGGCTCGGGCGGCGTGACCTGCCTGATGGCGCCGAGTACAAAACCCGTGGCACCAAGCTGCTGGAAATAATGATCGCGGGCGAAGTCGTAGCCGCCCGGCCGCAATGGCGAGAGCGGCGGATTGAGCCGCGCACGCAATTCGACGAAGGACGCCACCGGCGGCGCCATGCCCTTGCGCACCGAGACGCGGACCCGTTCCAGCTTGATGTCCGGTCGCACACCGCTCATGGCGTGGACGGCAATCACGATACGATCGCTACGCTCGCGTTCCTCTCTGGTTTCGACGAATCCCGACAACGTCACATTGAACGCCGGTGCTGCGAGGATCGGATGGGCGATGCGAGCGGTCTTCCACGCTGCGAGCGTGAATCCCAATGCGATGGCGGCGGCGGCGATGGCGACGGGAAATGCCAGAGGTCGCGCACGGGCGGCGATGCAGAGCGAGATTGCGACCGCCGTGAGGATCAGTCCGGCCCACAAATGCGGCTCGCGATCCGCCGCAAAATAAACGGCGACACCCAGACCGAATGCGATCGGCAGCCATGGAATGAGCCGTCCCGACGCGGTGTCGCGCTCGATCCAGCCGCCGATGTGAGCGCCTGCGCGCTGCAGGAGCGGCGACAGCGTGTCCGGCCAGCCTGGAGACCCCGCGCTGGGCCGTGTGCCGAGCGGCCACGTTCTCGCGCGCGCACCCTTGCGCGCCTCTGCCCGCTCGCGACCCTTGGGATCGCCCTCGCCCGCCATGAGCCCCGCCCCCGGCACTCGACCGGGGGTTGAGGCTATATCAGCAGGTATCGTGTGTGAAAGGGCTCAGCCTCCGGCGGAAACCTTCGCCCAGGTGTCGCGCAGACCGATGGTCCGGCTGAAGACCGGGCGGCCGGGCGTGGAGTCGCGGTCCCGCACGAAATAGCCCAGCCGTTCGAATTGCGCGGGCTCGCCCGTCTGATCCGCAATCGCGGCCGGTTCGACCTTGGCGTCGGTCAGGATCTCCAGCGAATTGGGGTTCAGCTCGCCGGCAAAGTTGGCGGCATCCGGCGCGGGGTTGGTGAAAAGCGGATTGTAGAGACGAACCTCCGCCGACACCGCATCCTGCGCCGAGACCCAGTGGATGGTCGCCTTGACCTTGCGGCCATCCGGGGCGTTGCCGCCCTTGGTTTCCGGATCGTAGGTGCAGCGCAGCTCCACGATATCGCCGGCCGCATTCTTCACTACCTCGCGGCAGGTGATGAAATAGGCGTAGCGCAAACGCACCTCCTTGCCGGGAGACAGCCGGAAGAACTTCTTTGGCGGATCCTCCATGAAGTCGTCCTGCTCGATATAGATCTCGCGGCCGAACCGGATCTTGCGGGTGCCGGCGCTGTCGTCGTCGGGATGATTGACGGCCTCGAGTTCTTCGCTCTGCCCCTCAGGGTAATTCTCGATCACGACCTTGAGCGACCGCAACACCGCCATGCGGCGCAGCGCGGTCTTGTTCAACGCTTCGCGGATCGAGAAATCGAGCATCGCGATATCGACGACGCTGTTGGCCTTGGCGACGCCGATACGCTTGACGAAATCGCGCAACGCCGCGGGCGGCACGCCGCGCCGGCGCAATCCGGCCAGCGTCGGCATCCGCGGGTCGTCCCAGCCGGCGACATGCTTGTCCTGCACCAGCCGGTTCAGCACCCGCTTGGAGAGGACGGTGTAGCTCAGGTTCAGCCGCGCAAACTCGTACTGGCGCGGCCGCGACGGCACCGGCAGGTTTTCGATGCACCAGTCATAGAGCGGCCGGTGATCCTCGAACTCGAGCGTGCAGATCGAATGCGTGACATGCTCGATCGCATCCGACTGGCCGTGCGCATAATCGTAGCTCGGATAGATCTTCCAGGCGTCGCCGGTCCGCGGATGATGCGCATGCAGGATGCGGTACAGCACCGGATCACGCAGATTGATGTTGCCGGAGGCCATGTCGATCTTCGCCCGCAGCACCCGCGCGCCGTTCGGAAACTCACCGGCCCGCATGCGCCGGAACAGGTCGAGATTCTCCTCAACCGAACGGTCGCGGAACGGCGAGTTTTTGCCCGGCTCGGTCAGGGTGCCGCGCGCCGCCCGCATCTCGTCGGGCGACTGGTCGTCGACATAGGCCTTGCCCTCCCTGATCAGCAGTTCGGCCCATTCGTAGAGCTGCTCGAAATTGTCCGACGCATAGAAGAGGTGCGGCCCCCAGTCGTAGCCGAGCCAGCGCACGTCCTCCTTGATCGCATCGATATATTCCTGCTCCTCCTTGACCGGATTGGTGTCGTCGAAACGCAGGTGGCAGCGCCCGCCGAATTCCTGCGCGATGCCGAAATTCAGTCCGATCGACTTGGCGTGGCCGATATGCAGATAGCCGTTCGGCTCCGGCGGAAACCGTGTCACCACGGTTTTGTGGCGTCCCGAATCGAGATCGGCCTGCACGATGTCGCGGATGAAATCGCGCCCCGCTTCCAATGTCGACGTGTCGTCTGCGGCCATTTTGCCTCTCTCGCCAGCGATACCGGTTCGCAGGCGCCTGTCTGCCAAATTCGTCCCGGGGAGCCAAGCAGCGGAAGTTTCAGGTAACCCTGCCCCGTCCTTGCCGCAATAACCGGCCAAGCGCTGTTTCCGAATGTTCGCGCACCATGATAGATGGGCCGAACCGAAACCGATACGCCCCCCGGATGACCGTCGTTACCCGCTTCGCACCCTCCCCGACCGGCTTTCTGCATATTGGCGGCGCCCGCACGGCGCTGTTCAACTGGCTGTATGCGCATGGCAAGGGCGGCAAGATGCTGCTGCGGATCGAGGATACCGACCGCGAGCGCTCCACCAATGCCGCGATCGATGCGATCCTCGACGGGCTGACCTGGCTCGGCATCACCTGGGACGGCGAGGCGGTTCATCAGTTCGCCCGCGCCGCCCGCCACCGCGAGGTTGCCGAACAGCTGCTGGCCTCCGGCAAGGCCTATCGCTGCTACGCGACGCCGGAGGAACTCACCCAGATGCGGGAAGCCGCCCGCGCCGCCGGCCGGGCGCGGCTTTATGACGGGCGCTGGCGCGACCGCAATCCATCCGAAGCGCCCGCCGGCGCCAAGCCGGTGATCCGGCTGAAGGCGCCGCTCACCGGCGAGAGCGTGATCGAGGACCAGGTCCAGGGCCGCGTGGTCTGGCAGAACCAGGATCTCGACGATCTCGTGCTGCTGCGGTCCGACGGCAATCCGACCTATATGCTCGCGGTCGTGGTCGACGATCACGATATGGGCGTGACGCACATCATTCGCGGTGACGATCACCTGACCAATGCCGCGCGGCAGAAGCAGATTTACGAAGCGCTCGACTGGCCGGTGCCGGTCATGGCGCATATCCCGCTGATCCATGGGCCGGACGGCTCCAAACTGTCGAAGCGCCATGGCGCGCTCGGCGTCGATGCCTATCGCGCGCTGGGCTATCTGCCGGAGGCGTTGCGCAACTATCTGGTCCGGCTCGGCTGGAGCCATGGCGACC
>JAEZBA010000045.1 GCA_023430245.1 Pseudomonadota bacterium | reverse complement strand
GAGGCAACCGCCGTGGCGTCGACAGTGACCGACCCGGTTGCCGTCAAGCTGATCGAGTGGCTGGTCCTGCGCGCCGAGAACGAGGATTTCGACTTCCAGCGCTATGCAGGTTTCGCCACCGAGAATCCGGCTTGGCCGAATATCAATCAGTTCCGCCGCAAGGCCGAGGCCGCCCTGTTCCAGAACGGCGTCAACGATGCGGTCATCCGGCGTTATTTCGCCACCACCACACCGCTGACTGCGAAAGGCAGGCTGGCATTGGCGCGCGCCCTGCTGTCGCATGGCGACCGCGCCCAGGCGCAGCAGCTCGTGCGCGAGACTTGGCGGACCGATGCCCTGACCGCCGATATGGAACGCCAGGTGCTCGACAATTTCGGCTCCCTCCTGTCAGGCGGCGACCACAAGGCGCGGATGGACCGGCGCCTTTATGCTGGCGATGACGGCGCGGCCCTGCGGGCCGCCCAGCGGCTCGGAGCCGCGCAGGTCGCGATCGTGCGGGCACATGCGGCCCTGTCGGACAAATCGTCGAAGGCGAAGGCATTGCTCGACGCCGTCCCCGGCGAGGTGCGAGGCGATACGGCTTACCTGTTCGCCCGCGCCCGATATCTGCGACGCGCTGACCAGATCGACGAGGCCGCCAAGGCCATGTTCGCAGCCTCGTCCGCCACCAGCGCCGTCCACGACCCGGACGAATGGTGGGAAGAGCGGCGGTTGCTGGCGCGCAGGCTGCTCGATGCCGGTGAGGTGCGCACCGCGTTCCGGATCGCGCGTGAAGCTGCGATGCCCGACAAGGAGGGCTCTCGGGTCGAGCATCTGTTCACGGCGGGATGGATCGCGCTCCGGTTTCTCAACGATCCCGCAACCGCAAAACCGCTCTTTGCAGGAACCATTCAGGTTGCCGAGCATCCGGCGTCGCGGTCGCGCGGCCATTACTGGCATGCGCGAGCCGCCGAAGCGCTCGGCCAGACCGCCGAAGCGCGAACCCATTATGAGCGCGCGGCGCAGTTTTCGAGCACCTATTACGGCCAGATCGCGCACGCGCGTCTGGGTGGCGCAGAACTGCGGCTGCCGCCCCCGCCGCAGGCGCATCCACAGGCCCATCGGCTCGAAATCGTCCGCGCCATGGAGATGCTGTACGCGATCGATGAGCGCGACCTGGTCGCATCCGCGGCCGTCGACATGGCCGACCGGGCGGTCGATCCGATCGGTCTTGCCAGCGTCGCCGCGCTGGCGGAGCGGAAGGCCGACGCGCGCACCTTGGTGTTGCTCGGACGTACCGCCGTCAGCCGCGGCCTGCCGTTCGAATATTACGCTTATCCCACCGCAGGTCTGCCGAAGTTCACGCCGATCGGCCCGCCGGTCGAACCGCACGTCGCCTATGCGATCGCGCGCCAGGAAAGCGGCTTCAACCCGCGAGCCCGATCGAGCGCGAATGCGCAGGGACTGATGCAGGTTCTGCCGGGCACTGCGAAGCTGGTCGCAAAGCGCAACGGCATCCCGTTCGACGCCAAGAAGCTCTATGACCCGGTCTACAATGTGCAGATCGGCGCCGCCGAGCTGGGCCACGCCCTCGGGAATTACCGCGGCTCCTATATTCTCACCTTCGTTGCCTACAATGCCGGGCCGGGTCGGGTCCGCGACTGGGTCGAGCGCTTCGGCGATCCGCGCGACCCCAAGATTGATCCGATCGACTGGGTTGAGCGGATCCCCTTCTCGGAAACCCGCAACTACGTGCAGCGGGTGATGGAGAACATGCAGGTGTATCGCGTGCGCTTCGGCGCATCCCAGAGGCTGATGATCGAAGCCGACCTACGGCGCGGCATGGCGGCAAACTGAGCGAGGCAGCGGTTGCCGCTGGCGTTGTGGGCTTTAGACTGACCGGATGCCGGATCCCGCCGCCTCGGTGACAGTGGAAAGCCGCTTCGTAGTGGCGCCCGATGGCCTGTCGCTACATGTGCGCTGCTATGAACCGGCGGCGGATGCGCCATATTGTCCGGTGCTGTGTCTGCCGGGACTGACGCGAAACGAAGCCGATTTCAGACCGCTGGCGACGCATCTCGCCGCGGATCGCACCTATCCCCGCCGGGTATTCGCGCTCGATTCCCGCGGTCGCGGACGGTCGGCGTACGATCCAGACTGGCGCAACTACAATCCCGCGGTCGAGCTTGCGGACGTGATCGCGGTGATGGCGGCGCTTGGCCTGAGCCGCGCCGCGTTTGTCGGAACATCCCGCGGCGGGATCCTCACGATGCTGCTGGCGGCGGTGCAGCCGGAACTAATCGCGGGCGCGATTCTGAACGATATCGGGCCGGTGATCGAACCCGAGGGCCTCGCGCGGATCAAGCGCTATGCCGGTAAAATCCCGCGGCCACGCGACTTTGCGGAAGGCGCCAGCGTGTTACGTGAACTGTTCGGTGCCCAGTTTCCCGCTCTTCGCGAATCCGACTGGCTGGCCTGGGCCCATCGCAGCTGGCGGCGGGACAAGGCGGAGCTGGTCGGCCGCTACGATCAGGCGCTCGCCAACACCCTCGACAGCGTGACCCCGGATCAGCCGTTGCCGGATCTTTGGGCACAGTTCGATGCGTTGCCGCCGGTTCCGCTGATGGTCGTCCGCGGCGGGCTGTCCGACATCCTGTCCACGGAGACCGTCCAGGCGATGTGCGCGCGAAGAGCAGATATCGAGGTGGTCGAGGTACCGGATCAGGGCCACGCACCGCTGCTCTCGGAGCTTGAGATCATTTCGCGGGTATCGGCGTTCCTCTCGCGCTGCGACAGGTCGGCGTCGCGATAGGGCCTGAGGGCCGCAATCAACTCGGGCCGCTCGGTGCGACGCAGCCGGGTTCGTTCGTTCTGTAAGTCCAATAGACCTTCGGGACCTCAGAAAGCATCCGCTCCCGAGGCTCTCTGCAAGTGCCGTCCGTTGTCGGACGCCAGCTCCAAAAGGCAGCCTCACAAAGCAGAACCCCCGGCCTTGCGACCGGGGGTTCCGTTTCAGATCAGGCAATGATCGTCAGATCACAGCCAGAACTTGCT